>JBKPKF010000017.1:0-2397 GCA_046730995.1 Pseudomonadota bacterium | reverse complement strand
CTCATACGATGGGCCTCGCTTCCAAGATTATCGCGGTTCAACCGAACGGGCTGATCGACGAGGGTGCCCTGGACGCGGTGCTCGCCGACGGACCGGCGTTGGTCGCGATCCAGCACGTCAATAATGAAACGGGCGTGATCCAGCCGCTCGATCGGCTCGCCGACAAGATCCGCGCGGCCGGTTCGCTGCTGCTCGCGGACTGCGCACAGAGCGCAGGAAAGCTGCCTCTGCCCGACGCCGACTTCATTGCCGCCTGCGGGCATAAGCTAGGAGGGCCACCGGGCATCGGCGTGTTGTTGGTCAAGGACCTTGCGACTCTCGAAGCCGCCGGCGGAGGGCAGGAAAAGGGGTATCGAAGAGGGACCCAGGATATGCCTGGAGCGCTCGGCTTCGCTGCAGCGCTCGAGGCACGGCCCTATGACATGGACCGCCTTGCCGATCTTCGAGCGCATCTCGAAGCCGGCGTGCAAGAAGCCGGCGGCGTCGTTATCGGCGAAGGCGCGCCGCGAATCGCGACGATCGGGTCGGTGGCGCTACCGGGCGCGTCGAGCGCATCCTTGCTGGTCCAGTTCGACCTTGCGGGCATCGCGGTCTCCGCAGGAAGCGCTTGTTCGTCGGGCAAAATGAAGGCGAGCGACGTGTTGGCGGCGATGGCTGTGCCGCAGGATGTCGCGAGCGGCTTCATCCGGGTCAGCTTTGGGCCACAAACGAGCGAGACCGACGTCGATCGCTTCCTCAACGAATGGCGTCTGATCGCCGATCGCCACGCGGCGAAGGCGGCATGATCTACCTGGACTATCAGGCAACGACTCCGGTTGCGCCGGAGGCGGTGGCGGCAATGCGCCCCTGGCTCGAGGAGAAATTCGCCAACCCGCACTCCCCATCGACCTGGGGCCGTGAGGCGGCGGCCGCGATCGAGGTGGCTCGCGCACAGATCGCCCGGACGATCGGCCGAGAGGGCGGCCGCTTCGCCTTTACCAGCGGTGCGACCGAGGCGCTCAACTGGGCCTTGAAGGGCGTCGCGGGGAAGAATGGGCGCAACCGCATCATCGCCGTTGCCACCGAGCATGCCGCCGTTCTCGACACGTGCGAGTGGCTGGCGGGGCAGGGGATCGACCTTACCGTTTTGCCGGTTGGGCCGGAGGGAATGATCGATCTCGCGGAATTGGGGCGCGAGCTCGACGAGCGGGTGGGGATCGTCGCCACCATGCTGGTCAACAATGAGATTGGTGTCATCCAGCCGGTCGCCGACGTCGCGCGCCTGGCCCATGAAGTTGGCGCGCTCATGATTTGCGATGCGGTCCAGGGTTTCGGCAGGATGGAGATACCCGACGGGCCCGACCTGATCGCTGTCTCCGGGCATAAGATCCACGGGCCCAAGGGCATCGGCGGTCTGTGGATGCGCGCCGGAGCCGAACCGGCTCCATTGCTTCACGGGGGCGGACAGGAACAGGGCTTACGCTCGGGAACGCTTTCTCCGGCATTATGCGTCGGCTTTGGCGAGGCGGCGCGTCTCGCGGTCGAGCGCCGTGAGGCCGACGCGGAGCATGTGGGACGGCTTTTCGAGGCGGCCCTGGGAGCCCTCGGCCTGAGTTGGATTCTCAACGGCGGCGTGAATCACCGGTATCGCGGCAATCTCAACATCCGCCGTCAAGGGGTCGATGCAGCACGGCTGATTTCCGATCTTCGCAATCTTGCCTTCTCGCTCGGTTCCGCATGCGCGAGCGGCTCCGGCCGGCCGAGCCACGTGTTGCGGGCGATCGGGCTGTCCGACCGGGAGGCGCGGTCGTCGATTCGCCTGGGCTTCGGCCGCTACACGGGGGAGGAGGAGCTGGCCTCCGCCTGCCGCCGGATCGAGGATGCCGCGCGTGCGCAGGAGAATCTCGCGGCGTGACCCGGGTGCGTTTTTTCAGGGCGGATGGGTCCCTGGACAAGGAAGTAGAGGCCTCGCCCGGCCAGCGTCTGCTCGACGTCGCCTGGGCGGAGCGCCAGCCGCTCGAAGGCGCCTGCGAGGGCGTAATGGCCTGCTCTACCTGCCATGTGATCGTCGATGCCGGGGATTTTGGGAAATTGCCGCCTGCGACCGAGGAGGAAGAGGATTTGCTCGACCTTGCGGCGCATGCGAGCCGGACTTCGCGCCTCGCCTGCCAGATCATCTTGACCGAGGACCTCGAAACTCTGGACGTCAGGATCCCGCCCGGCGCAACCAACTGGATGGGCCGCTAATTGCTCTCGGGAAGGGGCAGGCCGATCCGCGGGTCGGGAGTATTGTCTTTTTCTTTCGGCCGCTGCCCGTGTTTGGGCCTGGAAGGCAGGAGTGCCTCGAGGTCCTGCAGCGTGAGCTTGCCCTGCCGCTTTCCGTCGAGCAGGCCAAATCGTTGGGCCGCGGCCTGCCGG
>JBKPKF010000016.1:0-10380 GCA_046730995.1 Pseudomonadota bacterium | reverse complement strand
CATACGGACTTTGGAAAGGCTGGATGGCGCATGCGGTTGAGCACGACCTGGGCGACGGCGCGGCGGCCCTCGACGGGCTCATGCCCCGCCTCATAATAGATAGCCTGGGTCATGCAGAGAAGCGCACGGCGCTGGTCCAGTTCGCTTCCGCCAAGCGCGAATGGCTGTGCAGCGTGAAGTGGTCCGCCGGCGAACGGCAGAGCCGCATTGATCAGCTTCGCCGGGTCGCCGATCGCCTGGAAATCATTCGCGTGCACGCCGCTCGTCGAGTTGATGAGTTGGGCCGCCTTGGTCGGTGTGATGCGCACGCTGATCGTAGATGCGTTTGCTGTGTCGCGCACGACGATCAAGGCCGCGAGCGCGATCATCGCTGCTACGAGCAATGCGACCGCCGCGCCCGCGCGCAGGCCCGCGCTCCTACTGGGGAGCCGAAGTGCAAGCGCGGTCATTTTTGCCCTGCCTTGGCTGCATCGGTCAGGTGCTTCAGCACTTCGTCGCGAGGTCCGTCGGCAAGGATCTTGCCGCCGTCGATCACGATCAGCCGGTTGACGATCGAAAGCATATTGTGGCGATGCGTCGCGACGACGAGCGCCTGGTCGGGCCCGAGTGCCGTCTTCAGATGCTCGATGAAATAGAGCTCGGTCTGAGTATCCATCGAACCGGTCGGCTCATCGAGGAACAGGACCTTCGATGGGCTGACGAGAGCGCGAGCGAGCACGAGCAAGGAGCGCTGACCGCCGGAAAGGCGCGATCCGCGCTCGCCAACAGGTAGGTCAAAACCCGCTGCGTCCCGCGAAAGGAAAATGTCTGCGCCCGAGCGTACAACCGCGTCGATCAGCTGCGCGTCGTCGGCCTTCGCCGCGCCGAGCATCAAATTGTCGCGAACCGTCCCGCTGAACACTTCCGCGTCCTGCGCGACGAAGCGGAAGGCCTCGCGCAGCTGGTGCGGGTGATATTGGCGGCTGTCGAGCCCGTCGACCAGCATTTCACCCTCGGTCGGAGCGTAAAGCCCGCACAGGACCCGGCCCAGCGTCGACTTGCCCGATGCGACACGGCCGATGATTCCGATCCGTTCGCCCGGATTGATCTTGAAGTTGATTCCGTTGAGCGAATCCCGGCCAGCATTGGGATAGCGGAACGACACGTCGGCAAGCTCGATATGCCCGGCGCGGATTTCGGGAACGATGCTGCGCATCGCGACCTGGCGCTCGTCGCCCGCCTCCATCATGCGCTGCAGCGAGTCGAGGGTCGCGAACGCCTGCTTGCCGCGGGTGATAAGGAAAGCGAGCTGACCTACCGGCTGAAGCGTACGGCCCGAAAGCATGATGATGGCGATGATCGCGCCCATCGTCATCTCGCCTTCCTGGAAGCGGTAGAAACCGCCGATCAGGAGGCCGACGCTGATGAGCTGCTGCGAAATGCTCGCGAGGTTGACGGCTACCGCTGTCAGCCGGCGCATCCGCTCGCCGGTCGCGGCCGACATTGCCGAGTATCGCCGCCACCGGCCGAGCATCTGACCTTCGGCGCGAGCGGCCTTGAGCGTCTCGGCGCCCGCGATGGATTCGACGAGGACCGAATGTTGAAGGCTCGAATCCGCCTGAGCGTCGAGCGCTGCGCGGCCCATCGCCTTCTGCAGGCTGAGGCCCGCCGTCAGCATTAGCAGGATGCCGGCGATGGGGACGAATACCAGCCAGCCCGCGAGAATTGTGATCAGGCCCAGGAATAGCACCAGGAACACGACGTCCACGACAAGGACCACGGTGGTCGAGGCGAAGAAGTCCCGCACCATTTCGAACTCGGAGACGCGTCGCGCGAATGCGCCCGTGCTTCCCTGGCGTTCGGCCATGGGCAGGTTCATCACCTTTTCGAACAGCTTTTGCGACAGCTTCGCGTCGAGCGTACGGCCGACCTCGTCAATGAGGCGCGAACGCGCGACACGCAGGATAAAGTCGAACGACAGGGCCAGGATCACGCCCATGGCCAGCACCCACAAGGTGGAAATCGCCTTATTCGGGATCACTCGGTCATACACGTTCATCGTGAACAGCGGCATCGCGAAGGCGAGCATGTTGACGATCAGCGCAGCTAAGAAGACCGGCCAGAACTCCTTGCGGACCTTCCACACTTCCGACCAGAACCAGTGCGATCGCTTGGCCTTGTCCCAAGGACGCTCGCCTTCGCGCTCGCGGGTGGGATCGGTTTCGACGACGATCGCTCGGCCTGTGTAGGCCGGTTCGAGCTCTTCAAGCTTGATCCACGTCGGCTCGGCAAGGCCGGGAGCGTAGATCAACGCGTCCATGTCGCGCGTTTCGAGGAGGACTGCCGCGCGCTCCTCGCTGAGCTCGAGAACCGCGGGGCATTTGCGCGCCGGCCAGCCCTTCAGCCGCCGAGCGATCGGCTCGGCCCGCATGCCGACCTGCTCGAGTGCGGGCTCGATCTGGTGAAACGGGAGCGTGCCGTCGTCGGCAAGCGCCAGGCCCGCGCGGAGGAGCACCGGCGACGATGGCCGATCCGCCTCACGCGCGAGATACGTCAGGCAGTCAAGGACGGGGTCGATTTCACGCGACCGATCCGCATCAAGCCAATTCATGAAACTCACAAACCGTCCTTTGCACCTTTACCTGCCGGCCGGCGGGTTGTCCGGGCCGGCCATGGCCGCGCCGGTCGTCGCCGGGGCCGCAGGAGCCGCGGTCGGCACCATGGCGGGATACGGCACGCTGTTTTCCTGAAGATCCGCTGGCGGGATCGGGTTGACGTTGAAGCGGGCCCGTTCGCCTCCGGCAGCCGCGGCCGGCATCTGCACGCCGAGGCATTCGATCAGCTTGTTGGCGGCCGCGAGCACGCGATACTGCGCATAGAGCTTCGCGAGACGCGCCGTCTCGGTCTGCGCCTGAACATTGTAGCGTGTGTTCTGGGCGTCGAGCACGTCGAGCAGCGAACGCCGGCCGATGTTGAACTGCTCACGATAGGAAAGCAGCACATCGTCGGTGATCTTGCTCTGCGTTTCGAGCTCGCTCACCAGCGATGTCTGGTTGACGAGGCGGCTCCAGGCCGACCGCGTATCTTCCTCGGCACCGCGCGTGACTTCGAATAAGCGGCCATGAACCTGGTCGGCCCGGTTCTGCTGCTCGCGGACATTGGCCTCCTTGATTCCGCCATTGTATAGAGTCCAGCGGAGCACGGCATTGGCCTGCAGGTCCGTCGTCCGGCCAGCGAAGCCGTCAATGTCGTGACCGGCACGAGCGCGGCCTTCGAGATAGAATTTCGGACCGATGTCAGCCTTGGCCGCGCGAACTTCTTCACGCGCCGTGTTGAGGTCGGCGATCGCTTCCTGCACGCGCGGGTTGTTGTTGCGCGCCAGGGCTTCTGCATCCTCGAGAGTCGCGGGCATGCACGGCGAGACGTCGGGCGGAAGTGATACGGTATCGATCGGAACGCCAGTCAGGGTCCGGAACGTGATCGCGGCAGTGTCGAGGTCCTCGCGGGCCTCCGTGACGCGAGCGCGCGCCGACTGCAGGCGCTCTTCGGCCTGCTGCTGATCAGCGATGCTGATCGAGCCCTTCGAAACGCCTTCGCGCAGATCGCCGACCAGGCGTTCGTGGAACGTCACGTTGTCCTGGGCGATTGCGACCAAACGCTGCTGGAGCAGATAGTCGATGTAGGTCCGCGAAACATTGAGCGCGACGAACTCCGAACGCTCTTCGACGCGTGCCGAAGCGGCATCGGTACGTGACGCCTGACGGCGGATCTCAGCCTCGCGGCCACCGCTGTCATAGAGAAGCTGCTGGACGATGAGGTCGCCCTCGATCGGCCATAAGGTTTGATCGGCAAGGCCGATGGAACGGCGGGTCGGGTTACGCAGGCTGCGCACTCCGACTGAGCCTTCGACCGAAACCCGCGGATACCAGAGCCCCTGGCCCTGCTTCCGCTCTTCGCGCGTAGCCGCGGTATTGGCGACCGCCTGGCGAATTTCCGGGTTGGTGTTCAGTGCCGATTGAACTGCGTCACGCAGCTCCACTCCAAATGCAGGTGACGTGCACAGCAGCACCGCTCCGGGAACGATCATCGTCCAGTGCTTCTTAATCATGGTACCCCCTTCTGGTCGTTTCGGGATCCCCGCCGTCCACAGGCGGGAATCCCGGAATGTCGATAACTTCAGTTACGCGTGTGACGGAGCGGCATCGGCGTGCATCACCATGTGCTCCATCGTGAAGGCTGCGTTGACCGCCGTGAACCCGGCAAAAGCGCCGCTGTCCCCGTTTGGAACGGCCGCACCGGCCTGGCTTGCCAGCGTCTCCAGTGCCGCATTGTGCGCCCCGCCCTGGCTCGGCAGCGAGCTCAAGACGCTGTCAATATCGGGCCCGCTGCCGCCGCCATGGAGCGCGTCGGCAAGCACCTGGCCAATGACCTGGTTGTGCTGGGCGCCGCCGACGCCCGCATCAGCGGCCGCCAATTGCGCCGCCGACGGCATAATGATCGACGCCGCTGTGCCCGGGCCGGCACCGCCAGCGTCGGTGACTGGGGCCGAGTTCTGGAGAAGCTCGGTCGGCGCCTGGTTCGGCTGCGATTCGCCGCCAGCGACCGACAGGCCGTTGGCGTGGCCGGCATCCGAAACGTGCGAAGACGCCTGCGAGAACCCTGGAGCAGCGCCGGTGCCCGCGAGAAGCTCGCTGGCTTGCGTACCACCCACTGTGTCGACCGCCACCGGAGCGAACGCCTGCGTGTGCTGAGCCGCAATGCCGGTGAGCGCAGTCGTCGCCGCAAGGGTCGCCACGGTTGATGCCGCAGCGGACGATTCCGCAGCGAGACCCGCCGCGGCCAGCGCGCCCATCAGGACGCTGTTGGTGGCCGAGCGAGACTCGGTCAGGAACGCGGCATCGGCGAGCACCCCAGTCGAACCGTCGGTCCGAGTGTAGCTTCCCGTTCCGGCAACCTGGACGTCTCCGCCGGCCGCCGAATAACTGATCCCGTCGGAGCTCAGCGAGATGCTCGCAATGCCCCGCGCGGTCAGCGACTGAAGCTCGCCAGCGTCGACCGCGCCGTTGCTGTTAGCGTCCTGCCAAACTGCGAAATTGCCGAAGTCCGCATCTGCCGATGACAGCTGACCGTCGTGGTTGCTGTCGTAGGCGGCGAGAGCCTGCAGGTCGGTGACGTTGCCGGACCCGAATACGAACTCCGAGACACTGACATTGCCGTCGTGGTTGGAGTCGTTGACCAGGATGCCGTCCTGCGCGCTGGCCCACGCGGTCGCGACGGAGCCGTGGCCGTAATTGTAATGCACGCCCGAGTCGGTCGCGAGGAACTGGGTCCCGTCGCCGTTGAGGTCGAGCACCACCGGCGCGACCGTCGTCACGGACGGGCTCAACGAGATAGCGCTCGTCGAATCCGCATTGGCGGTGATCGTCGCGTGAATCGTCTGAGTGAGCGAATCCCCATCGCCGTCCTGGATCGTGACGTTGAACGTCAGGTCCGCGGCTTGCGCCGTCGTCGTCGTGGTGATGAAGCCGATCGACGAAATCTTGAACGGACCATCGTTGACGTCGGCCGACAGGCTCTCCGTCCCAGTGCTCGCTCCGCCGGCGCCGGTTGCGCCGTTGAAATCGATCCCAGTCCCGGTGATTCCTTCGTCTGACCCCGCAATCTGCGCGCCCACGATCACCAGGTTGGTGTTGCCTTGCTGGTAATCGTTGGGCTCGATCACGATAAGACCGTCGTTGTTATCGAGCGTGACGCTCGAGAACAGCCCAGGCCCCGTGCCCGGTCCTTTCTGGATGTCCGAATTCTCTACGACCAGCGCCTTCGTCGTGTACGTATGCGTGACCGTATCGTAGAGCTTGAGGACGATGATCAGATCCTCCGACGTTCCGATGCCGTCGAACTTCAAGAACATCGTGTCGGAGCTTGCGGTCGGCGTAAGCCCGAGATTGCCCGTCGGGTTGGTGCTGTAGAGATTGAAGTCGAGCACTTCGCCGCCCTGGATCGTGTCGCCCGCGACGCCGTTGGCTGAGTTCGAGGTCGAAACCCACGAGCCGGCCTGCGCAAACAGATCGCCATTTGCGAAAGCATTCGGATCGGCATCCGAACCGGACGCCAAATTGTAGTGGGCCGTATGCAGATTGTTCGCACCGGTGCCGGAGCTTGGCTCGGCAACGCCGGTGAACTGTACGAACAGGTTCGATGCGATCTGCGTGACCGACACATCCGGCTGCGTATTGTCCGGGGTCGACGTTCCGACCTGATATCCCTGGAAAAGGGTGCCCGTCGCGGTCTGAACGACGCTGATACCCTGAAGCGGATTGTCGAGATCGACGGTGTACGTTCCGTTCGTCTTGTCGAAGGTGATCGTTCCCGTTTCGTGAGCGGTGCCTGAGCCGTTCGAATAATCGAAGCTGAAGCTGAACTGGGCCGAAGTGGCGGTTTCGCTTACCTGCGTCAGCGGCACGGTGGTCTGCACGGTGGTGCCGTTGACGACGGCTGAGAAGGTCACCGTCTTGAACACGTCGTTGTTCGTCGGAGCGCCGTCCGCACCCAGGTTGTAGTGGAAGCCACCGGTCGCAGCGAGATCGCCGCTGTTCTGGATGTTGATGTTGTCGGCGGCCGTCATCACCGGTCCCGAATCCTGGAACTGGATCTGACTTCCGATCGCGACCGAATTCGTAGCCGAGTCACCATCGCGATCCGTGACCGTCACGACCGCGAGGAGCGCGCCGTTCGCGATCGACGCCATGTCGTCCGGATTGGTCGCGTCAGAATGCTGGATCGACAGATACTCGACCGTGCTGATCGCTCCCGTCGCCGAGTCGATCGCGACGGCGAACGCCGCAGCTCCGCCCGCGCCACCGACGCGGCCAACGATCAGATTGCCTTCCTTGAACAGGAAGATGTCCTGGCCGTCGGTTGTGTTGAGGCCGGAGTCGACGCCGGCGCCCGACACGTTCAGGCTGAACGCTGTCGTACCCGCCCCGTCGGCGCCGTACGACGAGCCGGTCGAAGCGACGATCGCGCTCGCGTTTGTCGCATACTGCGGAAGGTCCGTATCGGCCCCCTTGTTCGAGACTCCACTGAAAAGGGCGATAACGCTCGCACTCGTCGTGTCATTCGAGTCGGCCTGAACACCGACGGACTCGTCTACGCTGACATGCTGTCCGGTAGTGACGATCGCGGCGGAGGGCCCATCATCCTCGAAATTCAGGTTCTGGCCGATGTTGATCGTCGCCGATGCCTGGTCGCCGTCCTTGTCGGTCGCGGTCGCCGTCAGAGTGATCAGATTGTCGGCTGCTAGCGTGACGCTGTCGTCCGGATTGGCCGTATTTGGATGCGTAACCGCACGGATCTGATCGAGCGTAACATTACCCGAGCTGTCGACGCTGACGGTGAACGCCAGGGCGCCGGCTGCAGTGCCGACATGGCCTTCGATCACGCCCGCATTGTTCACCAGCACGATGTTCTGGCCGGTCGCGACATCGTCGAGGCCGCTGTCGACACCATTGCCGCCGGTGATTCCGAGCGCATAGGTCAGCGAGTTCGATGTCGCCGGACCATCCGCGCCGAATGAGGCCGTGAAGGCCCCGGCGAAGCTCGCCGACGCATTCGTGCCGAGATCGGTCTCGTCGACGGTCAGTTGAGGCTGCGCCCCAGCTCCGCTGATCGACGGTCCGTCATCCTCGAAGTTGAGATTCTGGCCGATGTTGGCGGTGGCCGAAGCGGAGTCGCCGTCCTTGTCTGTGATGGTCTGGGTGAGGGTGATCAGATTGTCCGTCGCCAGCGTGACGCTATCGTCAGGGTTGGCCGCATTTGGATGCGTCACCGCGCGGATCTGATCGAGCGTGACGGTGCCCGAGGCATTGACGCTGACGGTGAACGCCAGGGCTCCGACTGCGCTGCCGACATGGCCTTCGATCACGCCTGCATTGTTCACGAGCACGATGTTTTGGCCGGTCGCGACGTCGTCGAGGCCGCTGTCGACGCCATTGCCGCCGGTGATTGCGAGCGCATAGGTGATGGAGTTCGACACTGCCGGTCCGTCCGCGCCGAACGAATGGGTAAACACGCCGGAGAAGTCGGCCGTCGCGTTAGTCGCGAGGACCGTCTCGTCGACCGTCAGGCTCGGCTGCGCGCCGGTCGCCGACACGGTCGGAGTGTCGTCATCGACGCTGATGTTGATGGTCCCGTTAACCGTATCGGTGTCGGAATCGGTCACCGTGTAGGTGATTGCGAAATTCTGGTTGTTCTCATCGCCGCCCGCCGAATGGGCGATCGGTGCGTTCTGAACGACCGAATAGGCGCCGGTGGTCGAATTGACGGTGACCGTCAGAACCGTGACGCCGCTTTGCTGGACGAGCACGATGCCCGCCCCGCCGGAGACGTAGCTGAAGCCCGCCGGGGCGCCGGTGAGCAGGACTCCGAACGTCAGTGGCGCATCGCCACCCGCGCCAGGAAGCGTGCCGGTCGCGTTGACCGAATCCGGATCATCGCCAATGCCGCCGGCATTGCCGCCCGCGAGAGCGTCATCGTCGAGGCCGACGTTGACCGTCCCTGCGACCGGCGCGTTATCGGCGAGAGTGATCGTCAGCGTTGCGGTCGCCGGATCGCCGTCACCATCCACATAAGTGTAGGTGAAGGTATCGGTCGCACCGCCCGAACCGCCCGTACGGGTGTAGGTGTAGTTGCCATTGGCATCCATCTGCAGGGTGCCGAACTGGCCGTTGACCGAGAATCCGCCATTCGAATCGCTGTCGGTGCTTCCGTTGAAACCGACGAGGTTGGTGATCGAGCCGAAACCGTCTGCGCCCGGCTGGTCGGCATTGGCCGGACCTTCGGTCGTGCCGACGCCCGTTATGACGTTGCCGTCCGCCGTGTCCGTAACGTTGCTGGTCACGTCGGTGTCGTTGTTTGCCGACGGGCCGTCGTCCTCGAAATTGAGGTTCTGGCCGATGTTCAAGGTCGCGCTCGCCTGATCGCCGTCACCGTCCGTGGCGGTGGCCGTCAGGGTGATGAGGTTGTCCGACGCAAGCGTAACGCTGTCGTCCGGGTTGGCGGTGTTCGGATGAACGACCGGGCGAACCTGGTCGAGCGTGACCTGGCCGGAACCGTTCACCGTGACGGTGAAGACCAGCAGATTGCTATTCGCGGTGCGGCCTTCGATGACGCCGCCGTTGTTGACCAGAATGACAGCTTCATCGGTCGCCGTGTCGACGAGCCCGCTGTTGGTGCCGTCCCCGCCCGTGATTCCGAGCGTGTAGGTCAGCGGATTGATCGCGGCCGCGCCATCAGCGCCGAATACCGGTGCGAAAGCTGCGGCGAAATTGGTCGGGCCCGCGTTGATCGCCAGGTTCGACTCATCGACCGTCAGGCCGGGCTCGGAGCCCGACAACGTGATGCTGGGTCCGTCATCCTTAAAGTTGAGGTTCTGGCCGATGTTCAGGGTCGCGCTCTGCGAATCGCCGTCCTTGTCGGTGACCGTCGCGGTCAGCGACACCAGGTTGTCGGCGCCGAGCGTGACGCTGTCGTCTGGATTGCTGACGTCGGGATGCACCACCGAGCGAATCTGGTCGAGCGTGACGTTGCCGGTGGCATCGACACTGACGGTGAAGGCCAGGAGGCCCGCGGCATTGCCGACATGGCCTTCGACCAGGCCGCCGTTGAGGACGAGCACGATCGGCTGGCCAGTCGCGGTGTCGACGAGGCCGCTGTTGGCGCCATTCGATAAGATGCTGAGCGCATAGGTGACCGTCCCGGCACCGTCCGCTCCGAACGCGCTGGTGAACCCACCGGCGAAGTTGCCCGACGCGTCCGTGCCAAGCACCGTCTCGTCGACGGTGAGGTTCGCCTCGCTGCCCGACAGCGAGATGGTCGGTCCGTCATCCTCGAAGTTGAGGTTCTGGCCGATGTTGAGCGTCGAGCTCGCCGTGTCGCCGTCGAAATCGTGGGCGGTGGCGGTCAGCGTGACCAAATTGTCGTTGGCCAGTGTAACGCTGTCGTCCGGGTTGGTCGGATTCGGATGCTGGAGCGCGCGGATCTGGTCGAGCGTGACGTCGCCGGCAGCGTTGACGCTGACGGTGAACGCAAGCGCGCCGGAAGTGTCGCCAACGTGGCCTTCGACCACGGCGCCGTTTTGGACGAGGACGATCGCCGAACCTGTCGCGACGTCAATCAACCCCGTTGCCCCGGTGTTAATGCCGAGCGCGTAGGTGATCGAGCCCGCTGCTGCCGGTCCATCGGCGCCGAAGCTGGCGCTAAACTTCGCGGCGAAGCTCGCAGTGGCGTTGGTCGACAGATCCGTCTCATCGACGATCAGGTTCGGCTCACCATGCTCGGCGAGGCCGATCGAGGGGCCGTCATCCACGAAGTGGAGATTGGCGCCGATGCCCACACTGGCCG
>JBKPKF010000015.1:0-8669 GCA_046730995.1 Pseudomonadota bacterium | reverse complement strand
TTCAGGCCGTAGGGGGCCCAGGCCTTCACGCGCGCCGTATCGGCGTCGGCGAGAATTTCTGTGCCGCGGTTCTGGCGGATATATTTGGCGTTGTGGCTGATCAGCCGGTGGCGCTTGCCCGCCACCCCATGCTTGATCTTGCCGGTCGCCGTGAGCTTGAAGCGCTTTTTGACGCCGCTCTTGGTCTTCAGCTTGGGCATTTCGTCTCCTTCAGCGCAACTCGGCGCGACATTATCCAACCGCCACGGCAGCCCTTTTCGGCCGGGCCATTGGTTTTCCAATGATCTGGAAAGCGCGCGCCTATAGAGGCGGAACCGCGTGAAGGCAACTACCAGCCGTGGCGCGATCCGTCGCGTTTCAGGAACTGGCCCGAATGATCGGGGCCGAGGCGAGAGATCAGCTGGCGCATGTCCTCGACGCTTTGCTGCGGAGGCGTCGGCGCGTTGGCGCCGCCCATTCGGGTTTTCACCCAACCGGGGTCGATCACGGCTGCCACGACGCCCGCCCGCTTCGCTTCGATCGCGAGGGAATGCCAGGCCATATTGAGCGCGGCCTTCGACGACCGGTAGGGAACATAGCCGCCAGAGCTCTCGCCGATACTGCCCATTCCGCTGGTGATAGCGATAAGCTTGCCGCCGGCGTCGCCGACCTGCCGGAGCACCGACTTCGCGAGCAGGTAGGGCGCAATGCAATTGGTGACGATCATGTCGGACCAGGCGCGACCATCGTCGGCGCTCCGCGCTTCTCTTGGCTGCATCGTGCCCGCGCTGGCGATGAGCAGGTCGAGCCGATCGATCCGGCTTCCGAACTGAGTTACCGAATCGAGGTCCTGCAGCTCGAGCGGCCTGACATCGACATCGAGCGCTTCCAGTTCCGGGCTCGATTGCCGGGCTGTGGCAATGACCGTCCAGCCATCGGCGGAATATTGGCGCGCGAACTCCAGGCCGATGCCCCTGTTCGCCCCCGTGACTAAGACTGTGGGCATGCGCTGCCAACGCCTTTGAGGCTCACTCGTGCCCCGCGGCATAATCGCTCGCGCCTAAGAAATGCAACGACACATAGGGCTCGTGGCCGACAACCCAGCTGTCATGTCCCGGAGGACCCGGCGGAATGTAGAAAATGTCGCCGGCGCGCATCTCGACCACGCGGCCGTCCTCGATCGCGGCCGTGGCGCTGCCCGACACGACCAGGCCGACATGTTCGACCTGGCAGAGCGACTGACCGATCGGTTTTCCGACATGCTCCGACCACTTCCAGCCGGGCTGATAGGTCGCGCGCCCGATCGTCATTCCGCCGATCTTCACGACTTCGAACCGGCCAAGCTCGAATTCGCGGATTTCATCGGGAGATTCGAAGCGCTTGAGAATGACGTCCGGGTCCACGGCTGCTCCTTTCAAGCAGAGCCCGCCCGCAATTCTCCAGCCCGGCTCGGCTGTAGCAATTTTATCGAGCTGGCTGAACCGTCGAGCCAGCTGCGCCAGTCCGGCGGGCTAAGCAGCGCGATCTGCCGGTTGTGGTAGGCCTCGATGTCAGGGCCTGGGGGAACGGTCAGCAGGGTGAACGCTTCCCCAACCCCAGGGTCGGTGCGAATCAGGCCCGCGATCGCGAAATCGCCTGAGGGCGTGAACCGCCAGCAATCCTTACGCTTCTGCTTCGGATCCGCCGGCGTCGTGAACTCGTAGAAGGCATCGGCGAGCACGAGACAGCGATCCTTGCCGAATTCGCGGCCATCGGAGCGCATGTTGAATACCGGTTTCCCCTTAGGCGCAGGCCATGACCAGCGGCGCTCGACCAGCTCGGCCGTGGACCGATCGCGCGACCAGCGGACGATCGGCGCGCGATCGGTGATTCGGATGTCGCGCGGCTGGAAGTTCGGAATGCCTTCCGGAAAGTCGAGGGGGATCTGCTGGTCGGCGAACAGGCGCCGGACCGCGTCGACGCTCTTTTCCAGTTGATAGAGGTTGCACATCCCGGGTCCAAAGCCTCAATCGAACAGGCTGGAAACCGAGCTTTCATCGGCGATCCGCCGAATCGCTTCGCCGAGCAGGGGGGCGACGGTGAGGCGGCGGATCTTGCCGTCCTTGGGGTCGGCCTCACCGCTCCAGATGGTGTCCGTAACGACCAGCTCGCTAAGCTCGGACTTCGCAACGCGCGCCGCAGCGGCGCCCGACAGGACGCCGTGAGTGCAATAAGCGAAGACCTCGGTCGCGCCCTCCTGCTTCAACGCCGCGGCGGCGTTGCACAGCGTCCCGGCGGAATCGACGATATCGTCGACGAGGATGCAGCTGCGTCCCTCAACGTCGCCAATGATGTTCATAACCTCGGATTCGCCTGCTTTCTCGCGGCGCTTGTCGACAATTGCGAGCGGAGCGTTGTTGAGGCGCTTTGCGAGGCCTCGGGCGCGCACCACTCCGCCGACGTCGGGCGAAACGACCATCAGGTCGCGATTGGCGAAGCGCGCGTTGATGTCGGCGGCGATCACGGGCGAGGCGAAGAGGTTGTCAGTCGGAATGTCGAAGAAGCCCTGGATTTGGCCGGCGTGAAGATCGATCGAAAGCACCCGGCTTGCCCCCGCGACGGTGATGAGGTTAGCCACGAGCTTGGCGGAAATCGGGGTGCGGGGGCCGGGTTTCCGGTCCTGCCGGGCATAGCCGAAATAGGGGACGACGGCGGTGATCCTCTTGGCCGACGCGCGGCGCAGCGCGTCGATGCAGATCAGAAGTTCCATCAGATTGTCGTTGGCGGGGTAGCTCGTCGATTGCACGACGAACACGTCCTCGCCGCGCACATTCTCGTTGATCTCGACGAAAATTTCTTCGTCGGCGAAGCGCCGGACGCTCGCTTCCGTCAGCTGGACCTCGAGATAGTCGGAAATCGACTGGGCCAGCGGCAGGTTGCTGTTCCCGGCAAGTAATTTCATCTGGTTTCCCCGGCGCTGCGAGGGCTTTAGCGAGCCGCACCGCATTCCGTAAAGGTTGCCCAAGGCCGCACGGTCGCTAAATCGCGCGCATGACCGCCACACAGCGTTTGAAGATTGGGTTCGCGCAAATGAACCAGCGCGTCGGCGATCTCGAGGGCAACGCGGCGGCGATACTCGAGGTTCGGCGCAAGGCCGCTGCGGCCGGCGCGGACCTGTTGCTGTGCCCGGAGCTTCAGTTGACCGGCTACCCGCCCGAAGACCTGGTCCTGAAGCCCGAATTCGTTCGCAGGACGATGGAATGCGCCGAGCGGCTGGTTGACGCGACCGCGGAGCCCGGCCCGGCGATGCTGGTCGGCACGATCGTCGACGAAGGTGGGCTCAACTACAATGCGATGCTGCTGGCCGACGGCGGCAGGGTGAGTGGGCGCACGCTGAAGCGCGAACTGCCCAATTACGGAACGTTCGACGAAAAGCGCGTCTTTGCGCCAGGGCCCTTGCCGGAGCCGCTCGAATATCGTGGCGTGAAGATCGGCATCCCAATCTGCGAAGATATCTGGGAGGAGGTCGTGTGCGGCCATCTCGCCGACGCGGGTGCCGAGATCCTGCTCGTCCCCAATGGCAGCCCGTACGAGCTCGACAAGGACGACACCAGGCAGCGCCTGGTGCGTTCGCGGGTGCTTCAGACGGGCCTGCCAATCGCTTACCTGAATCGCATCGGAGGGCAGGACGAGCTTGCCTTCGACGGCTCGTCTTTCGTGATGCATCCGGATGGGGAGCTGGTCATCCAGATGCCCGATTGGGAAGAGGATCTGCTGGTCACCGAATGGGTTCGGACAAGCGAGGGATGGCGATGTGAGACCCGCTGTCAGCACCAGCTCGATCCGTTCCCTGCCGATGTCTACCGGGCGATGACGGTCGCGCTTCGCGACTATGTCGACCGCAATGGTTTTCCCGGCGTGATCCTCGGCCTGTCGGGCGGGATCGACAGCGCTTTGTCGGCCGCGGTCGCGGTCGATGCCCTGGGGCCCGGAAAGGTGTGGGGCGTGATGCTCCCATCGAAATATACGAGCGAGGAGAGCCTCGAGGATGCGCACGAGTGCGCACGGCTGCTCGGCTGCCGTCATGACGTCGTTTCAATCGGCCCCGCCGTGGAAGCGGTGGACGGGATGCTTCCGCAACTGACCGGCCTGGCCGGTGAAAACATCCAGGCGCGTCTTCGGATGGTGACCTTGATGGCGCTGTCCAATGCGCACGGGCATATGCTGCTCACAACCGGCAATAAGAGCGAGATGAGCGTTGGCTATGCGACTTTATACGGCGACATGGCTGGGGGCTATTCGGTCCTAAAGGACGCCTACAAGACAACGGTGTTCGCTCTCTCCAAGTGGCGTAACCACAACAAGCCCGAGGACGCGTTGGGGCCGGAGGGGCCGGTCATGCCGGCGCGGATCATCACCAAGCCGCCGAGTGCGGAACTCCGTCCGGATCAGAAGGACGAGGATAGCCTGCCCCCCTATTCGGACCTCGACCGGATCCTCGAAGGGCTGGTCGACAAGGAAATGTCGGTCAAGGAGGTGGCGAACGCGACGGGGGAGGACATCGCGCTCGTTGCCGACATCGAATCCAAGCTGCTCAAGGCGGAATATAAGCGCCGACAGGCACCGCCGGGAGTGAAGATCGGAAGCCGGAACTTCGGCCGCGACCGCCGCTACCCGATCAGCAATTTCTTTCGCACCGGGAAATAGTTCATTAGCCTGCCGGTCTTCCGGGCTGGGGGCGGCGGATGTTTCGGACGGTTCGACACTGGTGGGACAGCGGCCGTGGCAAGATCACCGCGCGGCTCTTCCTCTTCGAGCTATTCGTCGTAATCGCGGGCGTGCTGATCGCTCAGGGTCTGGCTAATTGGGTGGCAAGAGAGAAATCCGACGAGGAAATGGCGGAGGCCCGCGCCCGTTTTATCCACGAGCAATCGGCGAATCTGGCGGTGGCGGTATCTTGGCGGGCTGCCATTCCTTGTCTCGACCGACGGATGCAAGAGGTGATGCGGGGAGCCAGTACTGGAACCCTCGATGTTGCGTTGGCCGATCGGCCGGAGTTCGCGGATTTCGTCGTGAGCGACATTGATCCGAGCGTGGAATTGGGAATCCGCAGCCGGTACGGCAACGTGGCGGCCGATCAGTATAAGGCCATGCAAAGGAGCGTTTCGTTCGCAGCCACCAACATTGGCACGATCATTCATAGCTGGGGCCGCTTGAGTTTAGCCGATGCGCGCCTCGGTGTGGTCTCGGAGCCAGACCGGACGGTAGTTCGAACAGCAGCAGCCGATATTCGCGCTGAACTGCGAGGTCTTTCATTTGCGGTGGGCGATTTCATCGGCCTGGCGGAACGGGCTGGACTACGACAGCCGCACGGCAGCGATCGCGGTCCGGCGAAGCGCTGCGATCAGATTTGGCGCAGCGGGCGAATCGATCCACCGTTGACGATGCGCTAGCCAGTCTCGGGCGTCGCGACTAACGCAGCGCCATGAGCGTCCTTACCCGATTTGCGCCGTCGCCGACGGGCCGCCTGCACGTCGGGAACATCCGAACCGCGCTTCACAACTATTTGTTTGCTCTGAAGCACGGCGGCACCTTCATCCTTCGGATCGACGACACCGACCGAGAGCGATCGACGGCTGAATTCGATTCCGCGATCCGCGAAGATCTCGATTGGCTCGGGCTGATACCCGCCAAAGTGGTTCGGCAGTCGGAGCGGTTCGACCTTGACGAACGTGAGTTCGACCGGCTCAGAGACACCGGCCGCGTCTATGCCTGCTACGAGACGCCAGAGGAGCTCGAACTCCGGCGCAAGGTGTTGCTCGGGCGCGGTCTTCCTCCCGTCTACGAGCGAAAACCCCCCGACGCGCCCATTCCCGAGGGCCGAGCGCCCCATTGGCGCTTCAAACTCGACCATGATTCGCCGATCGTCTTCCACGACCTCATTCGCGGCGAGCAGAGGTTCGATCCCAAATTGCTCAGCGATCCCGTGGTCCGCCGCGAGGACGGAAGCTGGCTCTATCTTTTGCCGAGCGTGATCGACGACGTGGATTTGGGGATCACGCATGTCGTTCGCGGCGAGGACCATGTGTCGAACAGCGCGGCGCAAATCCAGATGTTCGAAGCGCTCGGGGCGAAGCCGCCGGCGTTTGCACACGAGGCGCTGCTTGTCATGGCCGAAGGGAAATTATCGAAGCGGCTCGGGTCCTACGGCGCCCAGCATCTCCGCGAGGAGGGAGTCGAGCCCATGGCGCTCCTGGACATTCTCGCCAGGATCGGGACATCCCAGCCCGTTGAGGCGGTCGAAAGCCTGGATGAACTCGCCGCCGGGTTCGATTTTGCGGCCTTCGGGCGGGCGCCGGCGCATTTCGACCCGCACGACGTCGAGTTGATCAACGCACGGCTGATGCACAATCTGCCCTTCGAGTCGGTTCGCGATCGCCTGCCGTCGGCGGCGAGTGAAGCGGATTGGCTCTTGCTTCGGCCTAACCTCCAGCGCTTGTCGGACTTCTCCGCTTGGCTCGGGGTCCTGCACGGTGAGATCGACCCGCCGGAGCTCAGTCATGACGAGCGTCTGCTGGTGAAGGACGCGGCCGCCGTCGCGGAGAAGCTCCCTTGGTCCGCCGACGTGTGGCGGGAACTCACCGAAGAGCTGAAGCGGGCGACCGGCAAGAAAGGTCGCGAGCTGTTCCATCCCCTCCGCCTGGCGCTGACCGGGCGGGAGAGCGGGCCGGAGATGGCCGGCCTGGTCGTGCAAATGGGCCGGGAGCGCGCGGTCCGCCGCTTGGAAGCTGCCGCCAAGCGCTGATCCGGATATTCCTGAATGTACCGAAATTTCCGCTTGGCTTCATGTATGTAATGATGTAACATTGCCTTCATCATCGTTGCGTCAAGGAGGGTATAATGCTCGCTTACGCCGCCAGCCGCCCCGCCCCGGTCGAGCGTCGCCCCCACCCCAACACGATGCTCGCGATCATCGCTGCCCACGTGGCCGTGGTTGCCGCCGTGATGAGCGCGAAGATGGATCTGCCCCAGCGGCTCTTCCCGAGACCGCCGATCGTCACCTCGATTGAAGTTCCGAGGCCCCCGCCCGAGAACCCGCAGACCCGCCAAACCCGGCAACAGACGCAAAGCCGCACCCTCGACCAAACCGAGCCGGTGGTCCCGACCCTGCCGCAGGGTGCCGACCCGTTCGATACCGGCCCAATCACTCCGCCCAACCCGGGCCAGGTCCTGGCCGGCGCGACGGGCACCATCGAATTGCCGCCGCCGCACTCGGTGGTGAAGCTCGGCCCGCAGCTCGCCACCCCCGCATCCGAGCTGAAGCCGCCGTATCCGGCCTCGAAGCTCGTCACCGAGGAAGAAGCGACTCTTCGCCTGAGGCTCTCGATCGACGAGCACGGCCGGGTGACCGCGGTGGACCCCGTGGGGAGCGCCGACCGGGTATTCCTCGAGGCAGCCCGGCGCTATTTGATTGCCCACTGGCGGTACAAAGCCGCATCCGAAGATGGCCGAGCCGTCGCTTCGTCGATGGTCATCACCCTGCGCTTTCAGCTCGACGGTTAGTCCCTCCCGTGGAGCGGTGGGCTGGCGGTTCCCCGCCGCCAGCCTTATCTTTGGCCCATGTCCTGGTTCCCCCGTCCGTCGAGCCCGCGTGCCGCATTGAGCGATCTCGCCGCCTTCATGCGCCACAGCAGCCGCGAGCAGCGAATCGGCGCCGTGCTGGCGGTTCTCGTGACCGCGATCATCGTCGTCGAGTTCCTGATCGATTCTAAATTCGGTGTCGAACCGACGCCGCAACCGACCTTCGTCGAGCTCTATTCGTCGAACCGAACCGATGCTGAGATCGTCGCCCAGCAGAAGAAGGAAATGGCGGCAAAGGCGGCTGGCGAGAAGGAGAAGCAGCGCCAGTTCCAGAAGCTCGAGAAGCAGCTCGGGATTGAGTGACGAGCTGAAGTTCATGAGGGAGGCCTTGGCGCTCGGCGAGGGCGCCCGAGGCTCCAGCGCACCCAATCCCAATGTCGGCTGCGTGATCGTCGCTCCCTCGGGCAAAATTGTTGGTCGCGGCGCGACTGCACGCGGAGGGCGTCCGCATGCCGAACAGATCGCGCTGAACCAGGCGGGGCGGCGGGCGAACGGGGCAACGGTCTATGTGACGCTCGAACCCTGCGCCCATGACAGTCCGCGCGGCCCAGCATGCGTTGATCTGCTTCTGAAGGCCAAGCCGGCGCGTGTGGTGCTCGCGCTCAAGGATCCCGATCCCCGCACTACTGGAAAGGGCATCCGCAGACTGCGTGCCGCCGGAATCGAGGTCAAACTCGGGGTCGAACGTGAAGCTTCAAAGCGCTCACTCTCCGGTTGGCTTACGAAGCTGGAGCTCGGACGCCCGCGAATCACGTTGAAGCTCGCTTTGTCGATTGACGGCAAGATCGGGCTTCCTTCCGGCGAATCGAAATGGATCACGGGGGAAGACGCTCGCCGGCACGTTCATTTCGAGCGCGCGCGAAGCGACATGATCCTTGTCGGCAGGGGCACTTACCTGGCCGATCAACCCCGGCTCGATGTCCGGCTGCCCGGACTCCAGGAGCGCTCGCCGCGTCGTGCGCTGTTGACTCGCGGGGATGCTGTCGATGGCTGGGAAATCCTTAGAAATCCGCAGGATGTCTATCGACTTCATGACGTCAACGACCTGCTTGTCGAGGGGGGATCGGCGA
>JBKPKF010000014.1:0-21895 GCA_046730995.1 Pseudomonadota bacterium | reverse complement strand
CCAAGCCGAACTTCGCGCTCGGCAAGGAGAAGTTCCAGCGCATGCTCGCCGACACCGAGATGGTGACGACCCCGGTCGAGCAGCTCGAGCAGATCGGACGCGCCGACCTCGCGTCCAACCAGAAGCTGCTGGGCGAGGCTTGCTCGCGCTACGCGCCGGGCGCGACGATGCAGGCCTGCATGGACAAGATGGCCGCCAACAAGCCCAAGGGCGGCGCCGTGGCGGGAGCCCGGGCGCAACTCGCGGGTCTGAAGCAGTTCATCATCGACCATGACATCGTGACGATCCCGGGGCCGGAAGAAGCGAAGGTGGAGGAATCGCCACCCTACAACCGGCAGAACGCGGCCTACATCAACATCCCGGGTCCGTACGAAAAAGGCCTGCCGTCGGTCTATTACATCTCCCCGCCGGATCCGAAGTGGCCGAAGGCGGAGCAGGACGCGTTCGTGCCGGGGCAGGCCGACTTGCTGTTCACCTCGGTTCACGAAGTATGGCCCGGCCACTTCCTCAACTTCCTCCACGCCAACCGGTCGAAGGACATGTTCGGCCGCGTGTTCGTCGGTTACGCTTTCGCCGAGGGCTGGGCGCACTACACCGAGGAAATGATGCGCGTGAAAGGCGTCGGCGGCGGGACGGATGAGACGCTCATCGGCCAGCTCTCCAACGCCCTCCTGCGCGATTGCCGCTTCCTGTCGGCGATCGGGATGCACACCGGATCGATGACCCAGCAGCAGAGCTTCGACCTGTTCCGCAACCAATGTTACCAGGATCCAGGCAACGCAAAGCAGCAGGCAGCGCGCGGGACCTACGACCCGGCCTATCTCAATTATACGATGGGCAAGCTGATGATCCGCAAGCTGCGCGACGACTGGTCGGCGACCCGCGGCGGGGAGAAGGCGTGGAAGGCGTTCCACGACCGGTTCCTGAGCTTTGGCGGTCCGCCGATCCCGTTGGTCCGGCAGCAGATGATGGGGGGCAAGGCCGAGGCGGTGTTTTAGGCCTTCACGTTCGCTGTTTGTTCACGTAAGCTGCAGCGGATGGGAAAGGTCAAAGCGCGCTACGTCTGCCAGGCCTGCGGGTCGGTCTCGCACCGCTGGCAAGGGCAATGCCTCGACTGTGCGGAGTGGAACACGCTCGTCCAGGAAACGGCGGAGGTGTCGAGCATCTTCGCCGCCAAGCACAATTTACAAGGCGGCGGGCGGGCGATCCCGCTCATCGGCCTCGACACTCCCGCTGCGCTTCCGCAGCGACTCCCGACCGGAATTGCGGAGTTCGACCGGGCGATCGGCGGAGGGATCGTCGGCGGTTCCGCGATGCTGGTTGGGGGCGATCCCGGCATCGGCAAGTCGACGCTTCTGCTCCAGGTCGCGGCTCGGCTGGCGAGCGAGGGCAAAAGCGTCGTCTATGTCTCAGGCGAGGAATCGGCCGAGCAGGTGCGGCTGCGCGCGGTGCGGCTGGGTCTCGGCGGAGCGCCGGTGCGGCTCGCCGCCGCGACATCGGTTCGAGACGTCCTCACCACCGTCGGCGACGAGCCGCCCGCACTCCTCGTCATCGATTCCATCCAGACCATGCATTCGGACCTGATGGAGGGAGCACCGGGCACCGTCAGCCAGGTTCGGGCGAGCGCGCAGGAGCTGGTGCGCTTCGCCAAGGAGCGCGGAACCGCGGTCGTGCTCGTCGGTCATGTTACGAAGGACGGTACTATCGCCGGCCCGCGCGTGCTCGAACATATGGTCGACACGGTGCTGAGCTTCGAGGGCGAGCGCAGCCACCAGTACCGCATCCTGCGCGCAATGAAGAACCGCTTCGGCGGCACCGACGAGATCGGCGTGTTCGCGATGGAGACCGAGGGGCTCACGGAGGTTCCCAATCCCTCCGCCCTGTTCCTTACCCACCGCGGCGAACCCGTCAGCGGCACCAGCGTCTTCCCGGCGATCGAGGGCTCGCGCCCGGTGCTGGTGGAAATCCAGGCGCTGGTCGTGAGGCTAGCAACCGGAGCGACTCCGCGGCGGGCTGCGGTCGGCTGGGATGGCGGACGCCTCGCGATGATCCTCGCGGTGCTGGAAGCGCGGTGCGGGCTGAGTTTCGCGACGGCGGAAGTCTATTTGAACGTCGCGGGGGGTTATCGGCTGAACGACCCCGCGGCGGACCTCGCGGTCGCGGCAGCGCTCGTCTCGGCCCTGTCCGAGCGGCCGGTTCCGTCGGAAGCGGTGGTGCTCGGCGAGATCGCGCTGTCGGGCGAGATCCGCCCGGTCGCGCATGCCGGGCTGCGGCTCAAGGAATCCGCCAAGCTTGGGTTCGAAGCAGGTTGGGTGCCAAAGGGCGTCAAAGGCGGGGAGGGCCTCCGCCTCGCCGAAGTCGCCAATTTGCGCGGGCTGGTCGATCAGATGTTGGAGCGGTAGCGGCTTATACAGCGTCGCACACGATCCGCCTGAGGGCCCAGCGCAGGTGCGGGCGGCCGTCGATTAGGTCGAAACCGATCTCCCGCTTCATCGCGTCGGCGACTTCTTCGGCGGTAAGGTTCGGCATCCAGAAGAGCTGACGGCAGAAGGCGCCGGCTTTCTGAATGCTATCGAACCGCCACCGCATGTCGACCATTCTGTCATCAGCGATCGCGAACCCTGCGTCCTCAATCAGGCCTGCGGTCAGCTCGTCGAAGAAACGGCCGTCATGGCCCATCGGATTGTTCTCATTCACGAAACCATTCAGGAACGCAGCGACGGGCGTACCTACCGCTCCGTCCGCGATCACGGCGCGCCCGCCACGCTTCAACAACCGCCGCATCTCGCGGAACACCGCCGGGAGGTCGGGCTCATGGTGGAGCGCCGCTAGGCTGACGACGGCTTCAATTGAACCGTCAGCGAGCGGCACGCTGCCGATCGGCGCCTGGACGCACTCGACCCCGGCCGGGCAGGCGCGGACGAAATCCTCGGAAGGATCGACCCCGATGTAGCGCACGGCAGCGGGGAGATGCGCCGCGAGATAACCTCCACCCGAGGGCATGTCGCACAGCAGTCCGGTTCGCCCCGCCAGCGGCTCGAGCACCGCCGCGAACTCGGCGCCGCGCGCGTTCGGGCACTCGGCCATCGCCCGATGGTAAGCGGCGCCGCGCTCGGCGAAGATCTCGGAGTAAGTTTCGAACATCAGGCGGTTAGCCGTACCTGCGCCATCCGCGACACTTGCGGCGGAAGCCCGAGCAATTCGCGCAGCGCGGCCTGCGCGGGGGCAATACAGCGCCTCAAATATTCGAACTGCGGGTCCGGCGACAAAGGGAAGAAGCTCATCGTCGCATTGGCCTCGAACAGCACGACCTCGCCGCTCTGCGTCACGCCATAGTCCATTCCGAAAAAGTCGAGCGGCATCCTCTCGCGCACGGCGTCGAGTGCTGGCCGCACATTCGTGAAGGGATCTTTGCTCTCCATCAGCGCACGTTCCTCCGCGACCGTGTCGGGGTGATCGGCCATGAAACGCGGGCGATCCTTGGCATGAACGTTCCAATGATCGGACACCAGCATGTGACGCAGCACAATCCGCTCACCGATGAAGAAGGCGCGATACTTGCGGTACAGGCCGTCGCCGCTCGCGAAATCGACGAATTGGGTCGCCACATGGTCGCCGGGAGTCAGCGCCGCGACGGCTTCGTCGACGCTGTCGAAGCGGCCGACGATCTTGCCGCCATGAGTGCCGACCTGGCGCAGGATTAGCGGTGCGTCGAGTCCTGCCTTTCCGATGGCGCCAGCGGCAACGGCAGGCCTGTTTCCATTGAGGCGGATCGCCTTAGGCACGATCAGCCCGGGGATGCCGGTTAGCGTGCGAGCGACCTGGTCGCGGGTCGAGCGCAGCACCGCCTCGGGTGTGTTGATCACACGCCCGGGCACCCCGCGCAGGAGCTTGCGAAGGTTTTCGAGCGTCTTCGCGTTCGCCTCGGGCTCGGTGATGAGGTTGAGCAGGACCTTGTAGCCGGTGAGGTCGGCTTGGCGCCCTTGCCGGAAATAGTTGCGGGTGACGTGCAGCCGATGATGCGGTTCGGGCGGGACGAGCAGCTTGGTGAGGTCGCTGGAGCCGGTCACGACGATCCTGGATCCGGCCTGCGTGATCCGGTCCGCCTCGTCCCCGTCGCCGATGATGAAGAGTAAAGTCGCGTCCCCCGACATGGCCTCGTGAATGGCCGATGCGCTCATGGCTCGCAATGACGAAAGGAGCTTGCTAGCGCCGCCACCATGACCGCGCTCGACGTCTTCGTCTTCCTGCTGCTGATCGGCGGAGCAGCCGTCGGCTTCGTGCGCGGCTTCGTGCACGAGGTGATCTCGCTCGCCGCCTGGGTCGTCGCGATCGCGATGCTGAAGCTGTTCCACACGCAATTGTGGGGCGGGATCGAGCGAAGCTTCGACACCAGCTCGGCCGCAGCGGCGGTGCTCGCCTTCGCGATCCTGTTCCTTCCGAGCTTCGTGATCGTCAAGGTCGTGGCGCGTTCGCTCGGCGGGCGGACGCGCCGGTCGCCGGTCCTGGGGCCGTTCGACCGCGTGCTCGGGGGCGGGTTCGGGATGCTCAAGGGCCTGCTCGGGGTGACCCTGTTCTTCCTGCTCGCCAACCTCGCGACAGACATGGTCTATGGCCCGAAGGCCGACCGGCCCGAATGGATGACGAAGTCGCGCACGTATCCGCTGCTGTTCGCGAGTGGGCGCGCGATCGTCGACTGGGTCGAGGCTCGGCGGCATAAGCGGGTGGAGCACGACCGATGATCCGCCTCCACGATACGATGACGCGCGAGAAGCGGGATTTCGTGCCGCAGGATCCGAAGCGCATTACGATGTATGTGTGCGGACCGACGGTCTACGGCCGCGCTCACATCGGCAATGCGCGCCCGGCGGTGGTGTTCGATACGCTCGCGCGGCTGATTCGCCATGAGTTCGGCGCGGACAGTCTCGTCTATGCCCGCAACATCACCGACGTCGAAGACAAGATCCTCGCGTCGGCGGAAGCCGAGGGGGTCGACCCGTCCGTGATCACCGAGCGCTACGAGCGCTTCTATATCGAGGACATGGGCGCGCTCGGGGTCCAGCCGCCCGATCTCGCGCCGCATGCGACGCAGGAAATCGCCGAGATGGTGGCGATGATCGAGCGTCTGATCGAGCTCGGCAATGCCTATGAGGCCGAGGGTCATGTGCTGTTCTCGGTGCCGAGCGATCCCGACTATGGGAGCTTGAGCAAGCGCGACCGCGAGGCGATGGTCGCCGGGGCTCGCGTCGAAGTCGCGCCTTACAAGCGCGACCCGGCCGACTTCGTCTTGTGGAAGCCGAGCGGCGAGGGTGTAGTTGGCTGGGATTCGCCATGGGGCCGCGGCCGGCCGGGCTGGCACATCGAATGCTCGGCGATGATCCGAGCGCATCTGGGCGAAACGATCGACATCCATGGCGGCGGGATCGACCTCATCTTCCCGCATCACGAGAATGAGATCGCTCAGAGCCGTTGCGCGCATGGCGGAGCGCCGCTCGCGCGCTTCTGGGTGCACAACGGCTTCGTCGACATGGGCAGCGAGAAGATGTCGAAGAGTCTCGGCAACATCATCACTCCAGCGGAGCTGCTGGAGCAGGGCCATCGTGGCGAGACGCTTCGGCTCGCTCTGCTGTCGGCGCAATATCGCCAGCCGCTTAGCTGGACCGACGACGTAGTCGCCCAGGCCAAGACCAACCTCGACCGCTTGTATCGTATAGTCGGAGACGCGAAACCGAGCGATCCGGATGAAAGCGTGCTGGAAGCACTGCGTGATGACCTCAACACGCCACTCGCACTTACGCGTCTCATGGCGCTCGAGGACGCAAAGTCCGTGAAGGCCAGCGCGGCGCTGCTGGGCCTACTCGAAGGCTCGGCCGACGCATGGTTCAAAGGCGGAGTGGATGAGTCGGCGATCGAAGCTCGCATCGCCGAGCGCGCCGAAGCGAAGGCCAATCGCGATTTCGCGCGGGCCGACGCCATCCGCGACGAGCTAAAGGCCGAGGGCATCGTCTTGGAAGACGGGCCTTCCGGCACCACTTGGCGGAAGGAATGAACGCGCCGCTCTATACGACCGAGATCCTGCGGCTGGCCGCGTCGCTGAAGGAGCCGAACGCGCTGGAGCGCGAGGACGGGCGGGCCGAGCTGCGTTCGCCCACCTGCGGCAGCCGGGTGACAACCACGGTGCAGCTCGACGACAGCGGTCGAGTCGCCGCCTTGTCGCAGCGGGTTCACGCTTGTGCATTCGGCCAGTCCTCCGCCGCCCTGGTCGAGCAGTCGGCGATTGGCCGCTCGGCGGGCGAGGTCGGCCAGGCGCTGGCGGACCTCGAGGCATGGCTCGCCGGCAGCGACCTTGAGCCCGGCTGGGGCCTCGACGCGCTCGCTCCGGCCCGCTCGCGCAAGTCGCGGCACGGAGCGATCCTGCTGCCGTTTCGGGCGCTCCTCGCGGCGATCGAGGCCGCCGGGTGACGACCCCGGCCGAGACCGCGCAGGCGACCACCGCGATCCTCGAAAGCGGCGCGGTAATGCTCGGCGCGGCACTGGTCTTCGTGACCCTGTTCCGCCGGCTAAAGCTAGGCGCGACCCTGGGCTACATCGTCGCGGGGGCGCTGATCGGACCGCAGATGCTGCGCCTGATCCGCGATCCCCAGCAGCTGACCAGCGTGACCGAAATCGGCATCGCGCTGCTCTTATTCATCGTCGGGCTGGAACTTCAGCCGTCGAGGCTCTGGCGGCTGCGCAAGGACATCTTCGGTCTTGGCCTGGTCCAGGTCGTCCTATGCGGGCTGGCGATCAGCCTGTTCATCAACCAGGTCGTCGGCTTCTCGCTCAAGGCCGCTCTGGCGATTGGGCTTCCGCTGGCGCTGTCGTCGACCGCGCAGGTGCTGCCGATGCTGCGCGCGGACAATGAGCTCAACACGCCCCAGGGCGAGCGCGCCTTCTCGATCCTGCTGTTCCAGGACCTCGCGATCGTCCCGCTGATCACGATCATCGCTGCAATGGCGCCGGGCATGCCGGACCCCAGCGTTCCAACCGGCTGGCGGCTGGCGCTCTACACGGTCCTGGCCGTGGTCGGCCTGGTCGTCGCCGGCCGCCTGCTGCTCAATCCATTGTTTCGACTGGTCGGGCGGCTGAGGGAACGTGAACTGTTCGTCGTCGCCGGCCTGTTCACGGTCGTTGGGGCGGCGGCGATCATGCATTCGCTGCATCTTTCGGTTCCGCTCGGTGCGTTCGTCGCCGGGGTGATGCTCGCCGAATCGCCCTACCGGCACGAGCTGGAGGCCGACGTCGAGCCATTCCGCTCGATCCTGCTCGGCCTGTTCTTCCTGTCGGTCGGAATGCTGCTCGACCTTGGCCTCATTGCCGCGCGGCCATTGTTCGTGATCGGGATCGCAGCGACGGTCATCCTCATCAAGGGCGTGCTGATCGGTGGTCTTGCGCGGGCTTTCGGAAACAGCTGGCCGCGCAGCCTTCGCCTGGGGCTGCTGCTTAGCCAGGCCGGAGAGTTCGGCTTCGTGCTGTTCGCGCAGGCTGCGTCAGCGCGCCTGATCGCGCCGGAGGCGGCGTCGCTGTTCGGTGCCGTCGTGACCTTGTCGATGGCGTCCACGCCGTTCCTGATGCGCTTGACCGACTGGCTCGAGCGGCGCGAGGAGCGCGGCGCCGAGGGGCTCGAGGGCCCCGAGAAGTCGCCGGAGACCAGCGCCATCGTCATCGGCTATGGCCGATTCGGCCAGACGGTCGGCCAGATGTTGATGGCCAAGGGCATCGGCGTCACCATCATCGACAAGAGCCCCGGCCAGATCGAGCGCGTCGGCGAATTCGGATACAAGGTCTATTACGGCGACGGCCTGCGCGTCGACCTGCTGCGCACCGCGGGGGCGGAAACGGCCAAGATCATCGCCTTCTGCAACGACAATCGCGATGGCGAATTGACCCGCGACGCGCTCGCCGCCGTCCTCGACGCCTTCCCCCAGGCGGCCGTCATGGTTCGAGTGTTCGACCGGCTCGACCTCATCAGCTTCGATGACCTCGACCTCGCCTTTGCCGAGCGCGAACTGTTCGAGAGCGCGATCGCCATGGGGCGTGCAGCGCTCAAGGCCAGCGGCATCGACCCGCGCGAGATCGACCGGGTCGAACGCGAATATCGGATGCGTGACTGTGAGCGGCTGGAACGGCAAAGCGCGACCGGCGACCTTCACGCCGGTCAGGAAAAGGCGTTCACCGCGGACCGCGCCCTGCCCGAGGAAGAAGCCCGCGACCCAGCTTAGCCGGCACCGTTATTCGACAAATATTCCTCAAGCGCTCGAACGATCGATTCGACCACGTCTTTGTGCGCGCCGGTACCGCTTTTGATGTGGATATGCGCCTCGGCGTAGGCCGGACGCCGCTGTTCGGACAGCCTTTCGAGTGTGCCCTTGCGGTCCCGGTTGCGAAGGAGCGGGCGAGTGTCGCGGCGGCCCGTACGTTCGGTAAGGATGTCGACCGGAGCATCCAGCCAGATGGTGATCGCGCGCTCGTTGAGCAGTTGGCGGGTCCTGGGGTCGACGTAAGCGCCGCCGCCGGTCGCGATCACTCGCACATCGCCCTCGATCAACCGGGCGACGAGCCGCCGCTCGCCATCGCGAAAATCCGCCTCTCCGAATCGCTCATAGACTTCGGCCGCCGAGAAGCCCGAGGCGTCCTCGATCTCCGAATCGCTGTCGACGAACGGCAGGCTCAACCGCTTGGCGAGCCTTCGTCCGACCGTCGACTTTCCAACTCCCATCAGCCCCACCAGCACGACCGGCCGGTCGAGGCGCTTGATCAAATCCTGCACCGGAAGGGCTATACAGCGCCTGTCGGCCTCGGCAAAAGCGCCTCCATGCCCAGAATTGCTGTCCTGATCATCATCCTCGTGCTCATCGCCGGCGCGCTCGCTTTCCTTTCGACGGTTCCGAAGCAGCGGCCGACCAAAACCATCGAAGTCGAGGTTCCGGCCGCCGGAAATGCGCACTAGGACCCTGCTGATTGCCGCGGCGGTTGTCGCACTCGGGATTCCCGCGCTTGCGCAGCAAGCGGCTCAGCCGCAGCCGCAGCCCCAGCCCCAGCCGGTGCCCGCGCAAACCGTCGCGAACACGACCGCGCCGGCGCAATCCTCTTTGACGACAGCGCCCGGTGAAACAGACACCGCCGTCACCGAGCTCAATCTCGAAGCTCTCCCCCCGCCACCGCCGCCGGTCGAATATCCGGCCCATGCGCGGCGCGACCCTTGGGTCGTGGGCCGTCTCGATCCGGTTGGAGCCGGCTTGGGTGAAAATCCCTGGGGCGGAGTGAGCGGGGTCTTCCTGTCGGTCCTGATGCGGCGGATGGATACGCCGATCGCATCGCGCTGGGCGCATATCGCGCTCAGAAACGCGCTATTGGCCAAAGCCCGCGCGCCACGAAGCGTGAATCCGGTCGACTGGGCTGCCGAACGCGCCTGGCTGCTCCTCCGGCTCGGGGAGGCGGACGCCGGGCGGATGCTTGTCGCCGACGTCGATGCCGACCGCTTCACTCCGAAAATGACCCAGGTCGCTGTGCAAAGTGCGCTTGCCAATGCCGACCCTCCGGCGCTCTGTCCGATCGAGAGCGGCATACGCAAATATGACCAGGGAATACGGGCTCTCGTTAGCGCGATGTGCGCGTCCTTGTCGGGAGAGCCTGAAAGCGCGGCCGCGCAGATCGACGATGCACGGCGGCACGGCCGGATCGGTGGGATCGACCTGCTGCTTGCCCAGAAAGTCGTCGGTGCCGGATCGAATACGGGGCGGGCCGTTACGATCGAATGGGACCCCGTCGATCGGCTCACCGCCTGGCGGTTCGGACTGGCGACCGCCACCGGTATGCTGCCGCCCGATCGCCTCATCAAACCGGCGTCGACGCAACTTCGTGCCTTCCAGGCGCGGGCGCCCTTGCTGTCCGCCGATCAGCGGCTCGATTCGGCGCAGATCGCGGCGGGCCTAGGGGTCTTTTCTTCGCAGTCCATGATCGATCTTTATTCGGCGATCTACGATTCGACCGATCCGACCGATTTGCCCAACACCGATGCATGGCAAGTGCGGCAGGCGTTTGTCGGCAAGGATCGTGACAGCAAGATTGCCGCCTTCCGCAGGCTCGTGGACAAGCCCAAGGACCCGCTGCCGCGTGAGGCGATGCGGGCGATGCTCGGCCGTGCCGCGACCCTGATCGATCCGGACCCAAAGCTCGAATCAGATGCGCCCGATCTGATCGCGGCGATGCTGGCGGCTGGATATGACCGAGCGGCGGCACGCTGGATCGGCGCGAGCCGGCGGATGGACGGCGACCCGGGCGATCGTTGCTGGGCGATGCTCGCTTTGTCAGCTCCCGATCCGCGCGCTCTCGACGTCAGCGTTGCACGGATCACGGGCTTCATAAGTCGCGACAAGAGTCCCGGCAAAGTCCGCAGCGCGCTTCTCGTGGCCGGACTCGCCGGCATGGGCCGGATCAGCGCGAATGCGGCTGAAACCTTGAGCCGCCGCTTCGAATTGGGCGTCGGTCGCCAGTCCGTATGGACCCGGATGATCGATGCCGCGGCCGTGCGCGACCAGCCGGGGACCGTGCTCGTTATGGCTGGGACGGGTTTCCAAACCCCGGACCTAGTGCAGGTTCCCGCCTCTCATCTCTATCATGTCGTCGCGGGTCTGGTGCGCACGCGTCAGGACTTCACGGCCCGTATGATCGCCGCCGAGGCGCTCGCCCGGACGTGAGCGGCGACGATCGCGCGCTGGTCGACCGGTTTCTCGACATGATGGCTGCCGAGGCCGGCGCCTCGCCCAACACGCTTGCGGCTTACCGCAATGACCTCCAGCGGTCGGCCGACGCGCTTGGCGGGGATCTCGCTGCTGCGGACTCGTTCGGGATCTCCCGGCTGGGCGACCACTGGCGCGATCTCGCGCCCGCGACGGTCGCCCGGCGGTCGGCGGCGCTTAGACGGTTCTACGGGTTCCTTGTCGACGAGGGTTATCGGAAGGACGATCCCTCCGATGCCCTGCCTCGGCCACGCTTCGAGCGGCCGCTGCCGAAGATCCTCGAGACGGACGAGGTCCAAAGGATGTTCGTGGAAGCCGAGGATCGAGCGGCGAGCGGGGCCGCGATCCCGGTACGCAATCTCGCCCTGCTCGAGCTTCTTTACGGATCGGGACTCCGCGCAAGCGAGCTCGTGACCCTTCCACGCGGGGCTTTGCGCAAAGGCCAGCCATTCCTGATCCTGCGCGGCAAGGGTGCCAAGGAACGGCTCGTTCCGATCTCCTCGAGGGCCGAAGCGGCGGTCGATCGCTGGATCGAGCACGTGCCGTCTAAAAGCCTGTGGCTTTTCCCCAGCGGCCGGTCGCATCTCACCCGGGTTCGCCTGTTCCAGATCGTTCGCCAGATGGCCGCCGACGCTGGAATCGTTCCGGGGCGGGTCAGCCCGCACGTCCTTCGCCATGCCTTCGCGACGCACCTCCTCTCAGGCGGAGCGGACCTTCGCGTTCTTCAGTCGCTGCTCGGCCATGCGGACATCGCGACGACGCAAATTTATACTCATGTCGACAGCGCTCGGCTGGTCGAGCTGGTCAATGCTCGCCACCCGCTCGCTACCCGTTCTCGTTGACGGCCACGGCTGCTTCGTCCTACCCGCCGCGCCGGATGTTCACCTATCTCGATTTTGAAAAGCCGATCGCCGAGCTTGAAACCCGGGTGGCCGAGCTCAAGGAGACGGCAAGCAGCTCCGAAGACATCGACATCGACGCGGAGGTTGCGAGGCTCGAGGCTAAGGCCGACAAGCTCCTGCGTGATACCTATGCCAAGCTCACGCCGTGGCAGAAGACCCTTGTCGCGAGGCACGCCGAGCGCCCTCATTTCAAAGATTATGTCGCCGGGATAGCGGAGGATTTCCTGCCGCTGGCGGGGGACCGCGCCTTCGGTGACGACCCGGCGATCGTCGGCGGGCTCGCGCGGATCGACGGCCGCAGGGTCATGCTGATCGGTCACGAGAAAGGCGACGACACCGCGTCGCGGCTCAAGCACAATTTCGGAATGGCCAAACCGGAGGGGTATCGCAAGGCGATCCGCTTGATGCAGCTTGCCGACCGGTTCGGAATTCCCGTCGTCACTTTGGTGGATACTCCAGGCGCGTTCCCCGGCGTTCAAGCCGAGGAGCGCGGCCAGGCGGAGGCGATCGCCCGCTCGACCGAGCAATGCCTGGCGCTCAACGTCCCGATGATCGCGGTGATCGTTGGAGAGGGCGGTTCCGGGGGAGCGGTCGCGATCGCGTCGGCCAACAGGGTGCTCATGTTCGAGCACGCAATATATTCGGTCATTTCGCCGGAAGGCTGCGCGTCGATCCTGTGGCGTACTGGCGACAAAGCCGCTGAAGCGGCGGAAGCGATGAAGATCACCGCCGCGGACCTGCAGGGACTGGGCGTCATCGACCGAGTGATTGCGGAGCCGCTCGGGGGCGCGCAACGCGATCCGGAAGCCGCGATCGGAGCACTCAAAGGGGCAATCATGGAGGAGCTGGAGGGCTGCGCCGCGCTCGGGCCCGAGGAACTGCTCGCCCAGCGCCGCGCCAAATTCCTCGCCATCGGCTGACCGGGCCCGGATTCTTTCGGAACCGGCCCAGTCATCTCCCGTTCAAAAGATTCTCCGATATTCCGCCGCAAACCGGAGAGGTCCGTGATGCGTAAACCCATGCTCTTCCTGGCTGCTGCCGCTGTGGCGCTGGCGCCTGCCGCGGCGCAGGCACCGCGTTATCTCAATCCGCGCGACGTCGCGGAGGCGCAGCAGCAGCATGCCGCCCTGATCCAGGAATTCGGCGGCGCCGAAACCGGCGCGCGTGCGGCCTATGTCGAGTCGATCGGCCGCCGCGTCGGCGCCTATTCGGGGGTCGCAAACGCCGGTCAGGCACTGCACTTCACGACACTCAACTCTGCCGTGTCGAATGCGATGTCGGTGCCGGGAGGCTACGTCTACATCACTCGGCAGCTGCTGACGCTAATGGACGACGAATCGCAGCTCGCCTTCGCGCTCGGGCACGAAGTTGGGCATATCGCCGCCAACCACGCGCACATCCGCGAACGATATGCCAATCGCACCGACATCCTCGGCGTATTGGGCGCGATCTTCGGAAGCATGATCGGCGGCCCGCTCGGCAGCGCCGCGGCGCAAATGGCCGAGCAGCGTTCGCAACTTGCGACGCTGAGTTTCTCGCGCGAGCAAGAATATCAGGCTGACGAACTTGGCCTGAGGTACCTTACGGCCGCCGGCTACGATCCCGAGGGTGGACCTGGCATTTTGGCCGCTCTTACGCGTTCCAGCGCACTTGAAGTGTCGGTGCAGGGCCGTCGGAACCGCCAGACGCCGGAATGGGCCAGTACCCACCCCTTGAGCGAGAACCGGATGCAGCGTGCGCTTGCTGAGGCTCGGGCGACCGGCCGGCTTGGAAAGGGCCTGCGCAACCGCGACATGTTCCTGTCCGAGATCGAAGGTCTCTTCGTCGACGACGATCCGGCACAGGGAATAATCGAAGGTCCGACCTTCACTCACCCCGATCTCAAGATCCAGTTCAGCGTCCCGCAGGGTTACCGGATGCAGAACGGCACCGATGCGGTCACGATTTCCGGTTCGGCCGGAAAAGCCCAGTTCCGCCAAGGTCCCCCGAATATCGACCAGGCGATCCTTTACGCCTTTCGGCAACTGACCGAGGGGCAGATGCAGCTTGCCATTCCGCAACCTCAGCGCACGACCGTCAACGGAATGCCTGCGGCCTTTACGACTGCGCGTACCCAAACGAGCTCCGGAGTGGTGGACGCAAGCGTGTTCGCCTACCAGTGGGCGCCCGATCGGGTCTATTATTTCGTGATGCTGACTCCGGGCGGCTACGGCATCCAGCCCTTCGTCCCGATGATCAATTCGCTTCGACGGATCACGCCTCAGGAAGCGGCTGTCATCCGCCCGCGAATCATTCATGTCGTGGCGGTCGGACCGGGCGATACGGTGCAGTCGCTGGCAAGCCGAATGGCCTACCGCGACTTTAAGTTGGATCGATTCCTGTCGCTTAACGGGCTGGCCGCGAACAGCCGCCTCATCCCGGGCCAGAAGGTGAAGCTCGTCGTTTACGGTCAGCGGAGAAGCTAGCCGTTCGGCTTACATGTTACCTTGAACAATAGAGTTAAGATCCGACCACATGCCGCCGACTCCGCCGCCGAGGTTGCTGAGCGCACCCATGATGGCGACGCCGATGAGGGCGACAATCAGGCCATATTCAATAGCGGTCGCGCCGCGATTATCGCGGCGGAGCCTGCGCAAAATTGTCCGGATAGCGTCCACGCCACCCTCCATTCTGATCCACGTCCACGCGGCAGGTGTACCGTCAAGCAGGTTAACAACTCTTTCTGCGGACACAGTTAACGCGGGCTCATCCCTAAGCAGGAGTCCAGGCCGCAAAATTGAGAATTTCGAAGGTCTCCACGGTACGCCCGGCCGGGCCCGTGGCGGCGAAGGCGTCGAAAGCGGCCTGGCGCGCGGCCTTGGACATCGGGCGCGACGATCGCTGCTTCAGGATGTTGGTCGCGCCCATACCACGAAGGTCATGCACCAGGCGCCCGAGCCCCTCGTATGAGACTTGGATCCTATCGACATCGACGACCGGCTCGGTGAACCCGGCCGCGGATAGGAGCGATGCGAGCATCGAAGATTCAATCCGCGGATGGACGTGCGGAACCGCGAAACCCTGGGCCTGGTCGGCCGCCCGCATCGCGGCCCGGAGCTGGGGCAATGTCTGGCCACCAGCGACGGCTCCTAGAAAGAAAGCATTGGGCGAAAGGGCCGCGCGGATCCGCGCCAGCGCTTGCGGCAGGTCGTTGACGGTATCGAGCGTACCCAGCGCCACGCAAAGGTCGTGTCGACCCGGCACGACGTCCAACCGGTCTTCGACGACGCAAGAACCGCCTGCCGCTTCGGCAAAGCATCGGCCCGGGTCGAGAACCACGACCTCGTTCGCAAAGTCACCGAGGCGGCCCGCCCATGCGGGGTCGGGGCACCCGATCAACAAGGCCGAGGCGAAGACTTGTTGAACTAGGCCAAGGCGATCGAGGCAGTCCTCGAAAACGCGTTCGAAGAGGAACAACTCCGCGCCCCGCCGGAAGGCGCGGTCTCGACGCAACGCGCGAAGGTCCATGTCGAACAGGTCGGACGGCATGGGGGAGCTTGTGCGATGCCGCGCCGCAGGCGACAAGTCGTAGGATGATCGTCGAGCTGCTGAGGACCTGCCTACGCTGGGCGCTCGACTTTGCGCTTCCCCCGCGCTGCGCGGGATGCGGGGTCATCGTTGCCGAAGTCCACAGCTTCTGCCCCGAGTGCTGGATGCAGGTAGAGTTCCTTGCCGAAAGCGGATGCAACATATGCGGAATTCCGCTTGGTCCAACGGATGCCGACACGTGCGCAGCTTGCCTTGCAAACCCGCCCCGCATCGCCCGGACCCGGGCAGCGGTCGCTTATGACGACCTTTCTCGAAACCTGGCGATCCGCCTCAAATATGCACGGAAGGTCGGAATAGCGAAGACCATGGCGCGCTACATGCTTCCGCTGCTGAAGCAGGACGGCGGCGATCGGCTGATTGTGTCGGTCCCGCTGCACCGCGGCCGATTATGGTCGAGAGGGTTCAACCAATCGGCGCTCGTCGCCCGGGAATTGTCCAAGGCCGCTGGAATCCCGGCAGATCCGTTCGCGCTCCGCCGGACCAGGCGCACGCCGCCGCTAAGAGGCATGAGTGCCCTTCAGCGGAGGAAGGCCGTCGCCGGCGCCTTTCGAGTCCGCGACAAGAATGCTGTCGCCGGGCGTACGGTGATCCTCGTGGATGACGTGCTGACGACCGGAAGCACGGCCGAAGCTTGCGCACGCGCCTTGAAGCGCGCGGGGGCGGCGCGAGTCGAACTCATCAGCTGGGCACGCGTTGTGAAACCTTCGCAATTGATGAGTTAGAGACATCGCTTAAATATCGGCGTGAAAGGAAGGTTCGTGCCGCTCGTCGAAATCTACACCAAGGGCTTCTGTCCTTATTGCTGGCGGGCCAAGCACCTGCTCGACGGCAAGGGGGTCGAGTATCAGGAGATCATGGTGGATTTCGGAGGCGAGACTCGGCAGCAAATGATCGAGCGCGCGAACGGACGGATGACGGTTCCGCAAATCTTCATTGCCGGACGCCACATCGGCGGCTGCGACGACCTTGTGGCGCTGGAGCGCGAGGGCAGACTAGACGAGTTGATCGCGGCGTGACGAGAATCGCGCTCTTCCAGTCGAACACGGGCATAGATCCGGCCGCCAATGCAAGGGCGCTCGTCGATGCGATCGGCGAGGCGGCAAGCGGCGGAGCTGCGATGCTGTTCACGCCCGAAATGTCGGGATTGCTGGACCGCAACTCGCAGCGAGCCGCAGCGAACATGCGCAAGGAGGATCAGGATGCCGTCCTGGCCGCCTGCCGCGATGCGGCGCGCGAGCGCGAGATCTGGGTCCATCTCGGCTCCCTGGCGATCCTCGTCGACGACGCGAAGGTCGCGAACCGGGGCTTCATCATCGATCGCGCGGGCAATGTGCAGGCTCGCTACGACAAGATTCACCTGTTCGACGTCGACCTTCCGACCGGTGAGAGTTGGCGCGAGTCTGCCGTGTACCGGGCCGGCCAAAGCTCCGTCGTCGTCAACGGCACGCCGGTCGGCAAGCTCGGCCTCACTATTTGCTACGACCTGAGGTTTCCCGCCCTTTTCGCGCGCATTGCGGAAGCCAATGCGGACGTGATTGCCGTGCCCGCGGCGTTCACGGTTCCCACGGGACAGGCGCACTGGCATACTTTGCTCCGGGCGCGGGCGATCGAGGCGGGACTGTTCGTCGTCGCCGCGGCCCAGGTCGGCCATCATGAGGACGGACGAAACACCTTTGGCCATTCACTGGTCGTCGACCCGTGGGGAGATGTGCTGCTCGATATGGGGGAGGAAACGGGCGTCGGCTTTGCCGAAGTGGATCTTGCGCGGATTTCCGACGTGCGTTCGAGAATACCGGCGCTTAAACACCGCCGTCCTATCCCCGAGGTGGTGAGCCAATGATCGTTTTCGATCTTCAGTGCCTGGACGGCGGGGAAACTTTCGAAGCATGGTTCCGTTCGAACGCGGACTTCGACGAGCAGAATGCGGCCGGCCTGGTGCAGTGCCCACTTTGTAACTCAACGCGCATCGCAAAAGCCCCAATGGCTCCGAGAGTGCCGCGAAAGACCTCCGAAGGACCATTGGCGAAGGTCGCTGCAATCCAAGCCGAAATGCTTAAGGATTCCCGCTGGGTTGGCGACGAATTCGCCGATACCGCGCGCGCCATGCACAGCGGTGAGATCGAACGTGAGCAGGTTCACGGGCAGGCCACGATCGCCGAGGCGAAGTCATTGGTCGATGACGGCGTCCCGGTCGCTCCGCTGCCGCTGCCGGTGGTCCCGCCGACCCAGGTCAATTGATTGCCGCGCGCCTAATCCCTATTCCTCGGCCCAGGCCGACCCCGTAGCTCAGCAGGATAGAGCATCAGATTCCTAATCTGAGGGCCACAGGTTCGAATCCTGTCGGGGTCGCCATTGAATTGGTGGGAATTCGATATGGCGACCAATCAGCCGGACGTTCAAGACGACCATCGCGGAGCAGTAGACCGGCTGTTCCTCGAGCACCCGCGCTCGCTCGGGATGAGCTGGGCGGGTCACTGCGCGGGGGCCGTCAAGATCGGGGCCGAGCTGATTGGCGCGGGCGCCGCCTGCCTCATTCATGCGGCGATTCCCGCTTTCTTCACACAAACGGCCGGCAAGACGGTCGAGCGAATGCACGACCATATGGTGAAGCGCAAAGCGGGCGCCGAAAACCCGGAGGCTTGGCCTGATTACGAAATCTGACCGGGTCGTCCCGGTCGCGATCGTCGGCGGGGGCGCTTCGGGAACGATCCTCGCCGCGCAGCTGTCGCGACGCGGGATCAGCTCCGTCTTGATCGACGGCAGCGGCCGTGCCGGGCACGGGGTCGCTTATTCGACGACAGAGCCGGCGCATTTGCTCAATGTCCGGGCCGAAGGAATGAGCGCGCTCGCCGACGATCCCGACCATTTCGCTCGGCGCTTCGAAGCGGAAGGCGGCCACCGGACCGGGTTCGCGGAGCGGCGCCTGTTCGGCCGCTACCTGCGTGAAATCCTCGAGAGCGCGATCGGCATCGGACATACCGAGGTCGACCATTCGTCAGCGCTCGAAGCTCGGCAGGACGACGGGCTTTGGCGGCTCGCGCTCAACGACGGCCGGGTCCTGAAGGCTCGATCACTCGCGCTTGCCGTCGGCAATCAGGAGCCCCAACCACTTGACGCTTTCGCCGGAGCGGGCGGGCGCTACGTCAATAACCCCTGGGGCGAGGAAGCTCGCGGCGCAGTTCGCGAGCTGGTCGAAAATGGCAGTCCGACGCTCCTGATCGGCACCGGCCTCACTATGGTCGATCTCGCTCTGTCGCTCGACTCCGCCGGCTACCGAGGCCGGATCGTCGCGCTATCGCGAAGAGGGCAGGTGCCGCGCTCCCATGCCGATTTCGAGCCTGCTCCAGTTGAGCTCGGCGCAGTACCGGGCGGAACCGTTCTAGGCCTGTGGCGCTGGCTGCGCCGGCGGTCGGCGGAGGTCGGCTGGCGTGCCGCTATCGACAGCCTCAGGCCGCACAGCCACGCGCTGTGGCAGGGCCTCGACCTGGACCAGCAGCGCCGGTTCCTGCGGCATGTGCGCCCGTGGTGGGACGTTCATCGCCACCGAATCGCGCCCCAGGTCGCAGCCAGGATTCACGACATGGTCGCAGAGGGCCGGCTGGAAATTGTTGCCGGACGGGTTCTTGCCGCAAATATGGCTGACGGCGGCCTCGAGGTCGAAATCCGCCGGCGCGGAGCGGATCGCAGTTCAAGCGAACGTTTCGATTATGTCATCAACTGCACTGGCCCGTTGCACGTGGTGGAACAAACTCACGATCCCTTGCTCCGCGGGTTGCTGGATTCCGGCGTCGTCCGGCCGGATCATTTGGGCATCGGGCTCAACGTCGATGAGCGGTCCCGGGCCGGAAACCGGCTCTGGGCGTTGGGGCCTCTGACCAAAGGGCGCTATTGGGAGATCATTGCCGTCCCCGACATTCGCGGGCAGGCGGCTGCGATCGCCGAAGACATTGCGCGGGAGCTTAAGGAATGAACCCACCATTCGACCATGGCGAGCCGGAGGACGGCGACCTCGTCGAATCCGCGCCGGAGTGCGAAATCCCCGGCGAGGTAGGCGAGGCGATCAAGACGTTGATCCGCTGGGCTGGCGACGATCCCGATCGCGAAGGACTGCTCGATACGCCGCGGCGCGTGGCGCGCGCGTGGCGCGAATATGCCCGCGGCTATGCCGAAGATCCCGCCGTTCACCTCAGCCGAACGTTCGAAGAGGTCGGCGGATATGACGAGATCGTCCTGCTGAAGGACATTCCGTTCCAATCGCACTGCGAGCACCATATGGCGCCGATCATCGGTAAGGCGTCGATCGCTTACCTGCCGCGCGACCGCGTGGTCGGAATCAGCAAGCTCGCGCGGGTGTTGAACGGCTTCGCGCGGCGGCTGCAGGTGCAGGAGCGACTGACCGCTCAGGTCGCGGACACGATCTGGCAGCGTCTCCAGCCCAAGGGGGTCGCGGTGGTCATCGAGGCGACCCACGCCTGCATGACGGCGCGCGGAGTGAACACCCCCGGCGTGGTCATGACCACGAGCCGCATGATGGGCACGTTCCGCGAGGACGAGCGAAGCCGCCGCGAAGTGCTCGCGCTGATGGGTTATTGATAGCGACGAAAACGGGGCGGCTCCGCTGGCCTGAGAGCCGCCCCGCACCCACCCCGGATCAGCTTATTTCAATGGCTTAGGATGAAGCCTCCAGGCCATGCTTCAATTGGCTCATCTGGTCGTGGCCGGAGCGGACCGATTGATAGGCACGCTCCACGGCGGTCCGGGATTCGCCGCCCAGATGGCCGCTGCTGAGAGCGGTCTCGAATTTTTCCTTGAGGTAATCCTCGCCGCGCTCGACTTCATTGACGATGGCCTTTTCGTCTCGTCCGGTAATCGCCGCCTTGAGATCGAGAAACCGCTGGTGAGTCTTACCCATGAACGAGCCATCGTCCTCGGGATTCCCGCCTAGCCGCCGGACTTCGCTGCGCAGGTCCTCCACAACGCGCTGGCGTTCGCCGGCGCGCTCGCGGAACAATTGGGCGAAGCGGCCGGCCTCGCTATTGGCCGCTGCGTCCTCATAGCCGGTGACGCTGTCGATCAGGGTCGCGATCAGCGTGTTGAGCGTCGCGATTTCATCCTTACGGTCGGTCATTGTACTCGCTCCTTTGGCGTAATGAGATCCAGGTCGAGAAACGCTTGAAGCCGCCCGGCGATGCCGCCCTTTGGTCGAAATTTTGCAGCGAAGAGCCCGAATTGCTGTCAGTCTGCCTCATGGCTTCAGGCGGCAGGGGGCGAGTCGCATGGCACTGACTCGGCGTGCTTTACTCGAACAGATTGGGACGATCGGCGGCGCGGGGGCCACCTATCTTGCGATGGAAGCGATGGGCCTCGCGATCCCGACTCCGGTGGGAGCCGAGAATTTCAAGCTTCCGGTGGGGATCGGCAACGGCCGTTCGGTGGTGATCCTCGGGGCCGGAATTGCCGGTCTTGTCTCAGCTTATGAGCTGCAGAAGGCCGGGTATCGAGTGACGGTCTTGGAAGCACGCGATCGAATCGGCGGGCGAGTGTGGACGGTCCGCGGCGGCGACCGGATCGTCCAGACCGGACGTCCCGATCAGCACGCGGCATTCGATCCGGGGCTTTATTTCAACGCCGGCGCCGCACGCATCCCAAGCACGCATCGCATTATCCTCGGCTATGCCCGCCGCTTCGGTGTTCGGATGGAAACCTTCGTCAACGTCAACCGCAACGCGGGCTGGGACTTCGGCGGCAAGGTTCAGCCCGAGCGGCGCATGGTCAATGATTTGCGCGGGCATCTCGCCGAGCTACTCGCCAAGGCGATCGACAAGCACGCGCTCGATCAGGAAGTGCCGAAGGGCGAGCTCGAGATGATCCGGCAGTTCCTGAATTTCTCCGGCCAGCTCGACGAAAAGGGGCGCTACCGTCCCGCCGGGTCCTCGGGCTATTCGGTGGAAGGAGGCGGGTACGACAAGGCCCCCGTTCCACTGCCGCCGCTGAGCTTCAAAGAGCTCGCACCGTCGCAGGCGGTCGGCCTCCCTTATGTGTTCGAACATATCTGGGACATGCAGGCGACCATGCTTCAGCCGGTCGGCGGAATGGATCGCATCGCGCAGGCAATCTACCGGCAAGTCAAGCCGGCGGTTCGTCTCCGCACGCCGATCACGGCGATCCGCCGGACAGGTGATCTCGTCCGAATCGAGCACGGTCCCGGCAAACAGATGACCGAGGCCGACTATTGCATCTGCACCTTGCCCATCCCGATCCTGCAGCGGCTGGCCAACGATTTTTCGACAGCGAAGAAGACCGCAATCGCCGGCGCTACGCGCCAGTTGCGCAGCGTGAAGCTGGCATTCGAAGCGCCGCGCTTTTGGGAGCGCGACGACATCTATGGCGGCCTTGCCTGGACGGACCGAATGAACGAGAATGTGATCTATCCGTCGGAAGGATATGGCTCGGCCAAAGGTGTGCTTGTCGGCGCTTACTGCGCTGGCTGGACGGTCCAGGGAAACCCGGACAAGTTCGCGAGCCTCAGCCACGAGGAAAGGTTCCGAATCTCCCGCGATTCCATCGAAGCGCTTCATCCAGGCAAGTCGCGCTTGCTCCGAAAGGCGGTCACCGTTGCTTGGG
>JBKPKF010000013.1:0-19120 GCA_046730995.1 Pseudomonadota bacterium | reverse complement strand
CAGCGGGGCTTTTCGCTGCTGGGATCGGACCGGGGCGCAAGGATGCGGCATGCTGATTGCCCGTTTCCGGAAGCGCCTGCTCGGAACCGCAGCTCGATCGCGCCAAAAGAAAGGGTGTGATGGCGCATTCGGCGGGAATCTCAATCCAATCCAACAGTGCGAATGCCAAACCCAGAAGGGAAAGATGATGTTGAAATTTGCGCTTTTGGGGGCCGCCGCCGTTGTAGGCGTCGGAACTCCCTCCCTGGCTGCCACCGGCCCCACGGATCCGCAAATAGCTCACATTGCTTACACCGCGGGCAATATCGACATCGCGGCAGCAAAGCAGGCACTCACGAAATCGCACAACCCGAGCGTCCGGATGTTCGCAGAGGAAATGGTGCGCGACCACCAGGTGGTGAACGACAAGGCTCTCGCTCTGGTCAAGAAGCTCAAAGTAACGCCGGAATCGAACGCGACCAGTGAGGCGCTCACCAAGCAAGCGGATACGACCATGAAGCGCCTCGCTGAGCTCAGCGGAGCAGCCTTCGACCGCGCCTATGTCGAAAACGAAATCGGCTTTCACAAGACTGTAAATGGCGCGCTCGAATCGACCCTGATCCCGTCGGCGCACAATCCCGAGCTCAAGTCGCTGCTCGAGACCGGCCTGATCCTATTCCGCGAACATCAGGTGCACGCCGAACACGTCGCCACCCAGATGAAGTGATGATCCACTTGCGGCGCCTCCCCCTGTATGCCGCAGCGAGCGCCGGGGCCTTGCTGCCGACCGCATCGACTGCAGCAGCGGCCCCGCGCGAGCACATCGTCGTTATCGACAAGATGAAGTTCGGACCCGTCGCCGCGAACTTGCGCAAGGGGGACGCGATCGTTTGGGTCAACCGCGACATTTTCCGCCATACAGCAACCGCTGCGAACCGGAGCTTCGACGTCGACCTTCCCCCCGGAGCGAAGGTCAGGATCGTGCTCAAGAACACAGGTTCGATCCCGTTCCTTTGTCGCTACCATCCAGGCATGCGTGGCGTCCTCCAGGTTAAATGAGATACGAAAGGCGCTTGGCAAGTGAGTTCCTGTGAATAGCGGTTCGCTGAAAACCAGCTCGGGACCGGACACCATCGAGAATGATCCTTGTGCGGGAATTCCTATTACTGACGTCCAAACAGATCCCGATCGGCAAACTCCGCTGGTTCCCCCGGAGCCAGGTCCCTTTCAGGACATCCCACGAGCGATCTGGATTGCATTCCTGTCGGCGTGGGCGCTGCTGTTCACGCTGTTCATTCTGTTCTTTGCGGTGACGCTCGCAGCGGCCTTTGTCGTGACAGTCGCGGCGCTTTTCGGAATAATGGCATTTGGACTGCCGGCAATAATGGCTGCTCAGGGAAGGTGTCAGGGCCACGAGTGCCGTGGCATTGTCCATACTCGGACCGGTCCCTTGAGCGTGGCTGCAGCTGGGACGCAGATTGTGATGATTCCTGTCGCGGCCGTCGTTGGTCTAATCGCCTTCATCGCCCTCGCGCTCTAGCGCGATCCGCAATGTCCGCTTTCCACCCATTCCGGACATTAGACCGGCAATGGTTCTTGCGGGGCCGCGCCCGTTTCGCAGTTTGCCGTGCAATAAGCTGAGATCAGCTCTTCGGTCAGCCGGGCACAGTCAGCTCCGGCGAAGGGAAACGTGCCTTCTAGGGCTGTTTTAACTTCCGGTGCGAGGAGCCGCTGAAGCTGTTGTTTTGCCCGATGCAGTCGCGTTTTTACCGTGGCTGGGATAATGCCCAGCGCTTCGGCGGTCTCGTCGATGCTTAGACCCTCGATCTCGCGAAGCACGAATACCGGCCGGAAGGCGCCCGGCAGTTGCTCAATCGCCTGCTCCAGCAAGCCCCTTATCTGCCCCCGCACAAATTCGGCGTCGGGGCGTGCGCCGCTCATCGAACTAATCATGGATTTCTCGCGGTAGTCTTCGAGGATACCGATCGATGCGTCGTTGAGCCGCGCTCGCCGGCTCCTCGCCGCGCGGCACCGCATAAGCGCCTCGTTGACGGCAATGCGCGTGAGCCAGGTAGATAGCGAAGAGCGGCCCTCAAAACTATCGATTGCGGCGAACGCCTTAAGATAGGCACTTTGAACGGCGTCCTCCGCCTCATGACGGTCCTTCAGGATACTCCAGGCCGCCCTGAAGAGCCTTTGGTTGTTGCGACTCGTGACAATACGCACGGCCGCCGGATCGCGACGCGCAAGGAGCCGGGCCAGGTCCACATCTCCCAAGTCGCAAAGTGTTTTTTGCTGTGGGTTCATCCATTCGCTGGTGACGGCCTATCACCTTTTCCCATGCGCTTGTCGCCATCCTTCCGTGACTTCGTTCTTGTGGGCCGCAAAAGCGTTCAAAACTTCCGATTTTTCGGTTTGCGGGACGGAGAAGTGATCGAGCGATCGCGCCAATACCCGAGCCACGGCGTCAAATTCGGTCGGCGAAATTTGAAGATTTCTATGCGCGTTCTCCAGGCCCAGGTGCGTACGCCCGGCCCGCGTCGGCGAGAATTGGAATGGTCCGCCGCTCACTTCGGCGACCCATAGCGTGCGCATGAACTTCAGACCGGGCAGGCGGCCGAGCTGTTTTGTATGCCACTTTCGCAGCCGCGGGTTCTTCGATCGCGCTCCGGCAATCGGATCCTTGATGATCTCGTCACTGAAGTAATTCACTACGCCGGCGATCGCGAAAATCCCGCCCAACCGGTCGTATAGCGATGCGTTCGCAGAAGGTTTGCTGGCCTGCGCGCTTGCGCTTTCGATTGGTAGCGCGCCCACGATCGCCGCAGTCGAAAACAAGGCTGCTCCTTGCATGAGAAGTTCTCGCCGTGTGCCTTCCGGCTCATCGGCGTTCGGATGAACTTCTTCATTGATGGGGTGGTCTTCCATTTGAAACGACCTTTCGAAATGAGCCCAGAGTGCACGTGGAGGAAAGGACGCGGCACGCGCAGCGAAAGGCGATGCGAGAATTGGATGTCAGGGATGCAAATTGGTTCCCGAGGAGCCGAGTTGCGAACGTCGCCTTTCGACCCATTGCGGACATTAGCGCCAACATGTGCAACCGTTGGGCCGAGCCCTGAGGCCGACGGTTATCGCCGCCGAATGGCTGGCCTATTCTCCCACCGACAGGCTCTGACGCCTAGCCAGATAGGGAGATTACAGTGCAGCGTATCACGCTTGCCTGCGCCGCATGCATGTTTCTGACGTCGCCGCTGCGCGCGCAACAGGCCCCGCCCGACCAGCCAATTCCCGAACAGACAGTGCCGCCGCCGCAATCTCCTCCAGAGTCACCGCAATCGCCGGCCGATCTGCCGCCGTTCATTCCGCCGCCCCCGGCGCACTTTTATGGCGATCGTCACTCCACACATCACCACGCCAACGCGCATCACCGTGGCACGAAGCATCGCCATGGCACGAGGCATCACCGTGGCGCGAGGCGTCACCACGCGACGGCGCGCCATCACGCCCATGGACCCCACCGGGCCGTGCACGCCTCAAAGCGGACGATCCGCCGCTGTCACAGCATGACTTACAAACAGATCATGCGGCACAGCAGTTGCCGGGCGCTGATGCGCCAGGAATTGAACGCAGCCGGACGTAGGCATCATCACGCCTCGCATCACCGCGGCTTGGCGCGCCATCACCGCTCGAGGCATCACCACCGCAGGTGAATCCTACCGGCGCCTTTCGACCCATTGCGGACATCAGGCCATCTGTTAGGTTCCCCTTCGTTGCCCGGGGGCCAGTCACATGCACTTTCATCTACCTAAGCCGTTGCATGGCTGGCGCGAATTTGCGGGCGAAGTGGGGATCATCGTTTTCGGAGTGTTGATTGCGCTCGGTGCGGAGCAGGTCGTTGAGGCGATCCATACCCACCAGCGAATCCGCGAGACCCGCGCTGCACTCGATGCCGAGCTTTCGCGCGACCTCGCGGCCTTCGAATGGCGCATCAATCAGCGCTCTTGCATCAGGCCTCGTGTCCAAGAGCTCGACCGTTGGGCGCAGGGCATGGCTGCCGGGGAGTCCGTAAGACTCAAGAAGGAAATCACTCCGCCGAGGTACTTCACCGTCAACACGACGGTCTGGCAGGCATCCGACGGCGAAGTTGGACAGATGCCGGTCGAAGCCAAGCTCAACTACGCCAGCATGTACGCGGCAATGAGATCACTCGATGAAGTCCTGCGCGACGAGCAGGATGCCTGGGACGCGGTTTCCGGCTATGAGGACAACGCGGATCTCACGCGCGAGGAATTGCACGGCGTTCGACGGGCAATCATCGATCTGCAATCGGACGACGCGCTATTGGACGTGTTTGTGGAACGACTGCATAGTGCAGCGGCCAAGCTCGGCATCCGGCCACTGGAGCACATCGAGCGCGGTATTGGGCCGCAGATCGCGCAATACAATCGTGAGCTTTGCCAACCGCTACTCGAAAGTTAGCACGCCGGCATAACCCAGCAGTGCGGACGCTACATTTCCCGCTGTCCGTAGCGGCAAAGAGTCGATACCGCCGCAATGTCCGCTTTCCACCCGAAACAGACGTAAGAAAGCCGCTCGCCGGCGCGAACCCGACCTAGCGTCCTGGGATTGCCACCTTGAATCTTGACCGCGGCTGAGTTCAGGCGGATGCCCTTTCGGCGAAGCCGGGGGGCGGGATATGTCGACACAGACGCTGAAAGCCGATCGGCCATTCGCGGCGGCGATCGTCGCAGGGATCATCCTCGTCGTTCTGATCGGCTTCAGCCGCTCCTTCTTCTTGATGCCGGTGTTTGGCGCGGAGCCCGATTGGGCGGCGAAGGAACCGATCTTCTACCTGCACGGTACAGTGTTCAGCCTGTGGTTCGCGCTGCTCGCCTACCAGACCCTCCTCATTCGCCAGCGGTCCCTGCGCCTGCATCGCAGGCTCGGCTACGCCGGGGCCGGCCTCGGCGTCGTCGTCGCCCTGGTCGGCTGCTATGCCGCGTTGCGCGCGGCCAACCGGCCCGGCGGCTTCATCGGAGTACCCTTTCCCCCCCAGCAGTTCCTTGCCGTTCCGATCATCGAGATGGCGCTTTTCGCGGTTTTCCTGACCTTCGCGGTCATCAACCGCCATCGGCCGGCGAGCCACAAGCGGTTCATCCTGCTTGCCTCGATCGATCTGCTCGGAGCGCCGATCGCGCGAATCCCGCTGATGATGCCTGCGCTCCCGTTCTGGATCGATTCCGTCGTGTACAGCGCGTTCGTCGTCGTGCTCGGCTATTGGGACCTTCAGACCCGCGGCAAGCTGCGGCCCGAAACCATGTTCGGCGGGCCGGCCCTGATCGCCATCAACTTCGCAGCCATCCCGATTGGGTCGACCGCGCTCTGGCAGAATTTCGCGCTATGGATGATGAGCTTCGCGGGACCACCCTGAGCACGTGCGGTCATCGCCGCAGTCGGACCGCCTTTGTTTGCACCCGGCGACATCCTCCACTGAGTTAGGCCGCCCGGGAAGCCGCGAAAGGTAGGCGGCCAATTCGCCAGGCACCCTGCCGTTCAGCATGAACACGCGACCCAACATCCTGCCAAAGGTCGACGCAGCGCGAATGGCGGCAAGGGATTCCGGCGGGTCTACATTCATGAATTCAGCTCAGTGCGGCTGCACGATGTTTTCGTCATCGCCGATTAGCGGATGGTTAGCCTGGTGAATTGGAGCGGGCGGTCAGGGACCGCTCGCGGACCGCGATTTGCCGCTGCCGCGCGGTAGAGAACAGCCAAACGAAAATGGGCATCCCGAGCAAAAGGGTCGCAAGCCTTTGCGGCCCGGTCCTCTTCCTCTTCGGCGCGCGAGACAAAGTAGTCGTGATCCATGACAGGGTAACCTCGGGGGCGTCGAAGCGTTTCAGATTGTTATGTATGTTATTGAAAAATAACGGTTTAGTCGGCTATCCGACATTGGAACGCGGCATCTCAATCGAAGCGGATCGCCGTTTCGGGACTCGAAGCGTCCGCATCCGACCCGTTGCGGACTCCAGGTTAGCTCCAGCGCGCTACTGGTTGTGCTGCACAATCCCTTTCTCGACGACCACCAGTGCATTTTGGGCCGTCGGGATCGGCTTGCCGTTCTTGCCAATGGGCGGGACAGGCTTGAGCTGCACCGGAACTTCCGCGCATGCGCGCTGCACGAGCGCTGGATCGACGACCTGCTTGTGCTTCAGGAGGTTGATCCCGACTGAGTCGATCAGGCCGCAGTCCGAAACTTGCCCGGCCTCGTTCAGATAGAATTGGATTTCGAACGGGTTCTCACTCGACTGCGGGGCCGGGCCTGGAATCCGGATGCCGAATTTCGGCGCTTTGAACAGGGTATCCTTCCTGACATTCGCGACCAAAATCAGCTTGCGATAAACGCCGATGACCTTGCGGCCGTCAGGGCCGTGTGCCGGCTCGAACACCGCCCGCATCCGGAGCCGGCTGCACACGTACGGGCCCATCTGCGGGTTGCCGGCGTAGACGTGACCCACGCAATTGTCGAAATAGCCGTATTTGTTGATGGTCATCTCCGCGATGACCACCGATAGCTCGCCTTTGGCGAGCCCCTGCGCCGGCGTGTCGTAATAGTCAGACCACCAGTCGACCGTCATCACAGGTACGGGCGCGGTCGCAGCCGCCATAGCCAGAAGAACGCTCAGCATTGATCAGGAGGCTGCCAACCGATGCATGCTTTGTCCAGTTGCTCGTCGCATGTCCGCTTTCCCGAACGAACGATCAGCTCCGGACTCCCCAACACTAGGGATCTCCGCATCCGTAAGTCGACGCGTCGCCATCGGCGAAGAATGTCCCAGTCGGCCAGCTTGTAACCAATCCGTAACGTACCCGTCACTCGCTCGTAGCAGTGGCCACCTAATTGGCGAGTCGTGGACACAAAAGATGGCTGTCCAAGGGGACTCACATGACCAAAAGCAAATTCGTCTTCGCTGCGGTAGCGACCGCGCTGTGCATTCCGACGGCTGCCGGGGCCCGCACGCAGATGCGCGCGGTCGGGTCGTCCACCGTCTATCCGTTCGCGAAGGTCGTCGCTGAACGCATCGCTCGTGCCAACCCACGCCTAGGAACACCGATCATCGAATCGACCGGCACGGGAGCTGGAATGAAGCTCTTTTGTGCGGGCGTCGGAGAACGCTTCCCGGACGTCGAGAACGCCTCGCGGCGAATGAAAGCGTCGGAAGCCAAGCTTTGCGCCGCGAACGGCGTTACGGCGGTCACCGAAATCCAGGTGGGCCTTGATGGCGTTACGCTTGCGACGGCAAAGAGCAGCCCGCTTGCCAACCTGTCGCAACGCGACATCTACCTGGCGCTCGCCAAGTCGCCCTTCGGAAAGCCGAATCGCGCGAAGACTTGGAAGGACGTCAACCGCAGCCTTCCGGCGATCCCGATCCGGGTCTACGGCCCGCCGCCGACATCCGGGACGCGCGATGCGCTGGGCGAGCTGCTCTTGACTCCGCCATGCGAAGCGAACCCGTCGATGGCGGCGCTCAAGAAAAGCGACGAGAACAAGTTCAAGGCGATTTGCGCGGGCGTGCGCGAAGACGGCGCGTACATCCAGGCCGGTGAGAACGACAATCTGATCGTCCAGAAGATCGAAGCCAATCCGGGCACGATCGGAATCTTCGGCTTCTCTTATCTCGAGGAGAATGCGGACAAGCTGAAGGGGCTTTCGGTCAACGGAGTCGCGCCGTCCTATGACTCGATCAGCGCGTTCAAATATCCGGGCGCGCGTCCGCTCTACATCTACATCAAGAACGCCCACGCGAACGCCATTCCGGCCGTCCGCGCCTATGCCGCCGAGTTCACCAAGGAAAGCGCCTTCGGCCCGAATGGCTACCTGCGCCGCTCCGCTGGAATGATCGCTGCTCCCAACAACGTTCGAGCACGCAGCCAGCAGGCGGCGCGTACGCTTCAGGTGCTCAACCTGGCGAGCTTGAAATAGGCTTCGGAAGCCCGTGAATATTTCGGCGCGGCAACGATGCGTCCGGAGCCTACGAAAGTGCGGAAGGCCTTCCACAAGCGGAGGCGGGGGAAAGGGATTACAATGAAGTTGAAGTTTGTCGCAGCGCTCCTCGCGGGTAGCGCCTTCACCGTTTCCGGGCCGGCCTTTGCCGCGCAAGCCGCCGGCCAGGCTGAAGCCCAGCCTGAGCCGACCGAGCCGGATCAGTCCGACGCGGCCGCGGACGCTACCATCGCCAATGCCAGCCCGGTCGACGAGGCCGCCGCGAAGATCGAGCTCATGCAAGCTCAGATCGACGCACTTCAGGCCTCGATCGAGCAGCTCAAGGGCCAGCTGGTGAAAACCACTCCGTCGTGGAAAGGCGCTCCGCAATGGGAGGACAAAGAGGCGGGCTTCAGCTTCAAGCCGCGCGGCGCGATCCAGCTCGACGCCGGCTATGTCGGCTTTCCCAACGGCAAGAACCTCAACGGCACGGTCGGCGGCCTCAACTACAATAACCTCGGCTGGAACAGCCGCGCTCGCCGGCTCCTGATCGGCGCCGACGGAACGCTTCCGGGCGGCTTCCGCTACAGCGCGGAGTTCAACTTCGCGCAGGGCACGGTGGACTATGAAGACATCTTCATCGCCTACGATTTCAAGAAGTTTCCGCTGACCGTCCAGGTCGGCAACATCTATCCCTTCTCGAGCCTCGAGACGATGACCAGCTCGAAGTTCACCTCGTTCATGGAACGCGCTTCGTTCACCGACGCGTTCAGCATGAACCGGCGCCTCGGCATCGGTCTCACCTTCTCGGACAAGAAGACCGACAGCTGGCTGCTCCAGCTCGGCCTGTTCAACCAGCCGATCAACGAAGGCGCCAACTTCAACCGTACGGGCTGGGAGGCCGACATCCGCGGCGTTTATTCGCCGACGCTCGGCTCGACCCGCCTGCACATCGGCGCGAGCGCCCACTACCGCGTGAACAATCGCGACGCCCAAAACGAGCGGCTTCGCGCGCGTCCGCAAACTCAGATCACCGACCAGCGCCTGGTCGACACGAACGCGATCGCGGCCGAGAGCGATTGGCACGCCGGGGTCGAGCTCGCGGCGATCCACAAGAGCATCCACTTCGCCGGCGAATTCCAGAAGATCTGGATCAACTCGATCGAGCCGGGGAGCACTTTCGACCCGAACAACGGTACCGGCGGCGGAGCTCTCCTGAACGGTAACCCGAGCTTCTGGAGCGGTTACGCCGAGCTCGGATATTACCTGACCGGCGAAACCCGCGGCTACAAGAATGGACGCTTCGACCGGACGAAGGTCCTCCATCCGTTCAACGAGGGTGGCTGGGGCGCCCTCCAGGTCAATGCGCGGGTCGAGCTGCTCGAGCTTCGCGACCGCGTGGACAACGGCACCACCTCGATAGCGACGCCCTTCTACGTCAATGGCGGCAAGCAGGTGGCTTATCAGGGCAGCCTGATCTGGAACCCGACGGACTACATCCGTTTCATGGCCCAATACGCCCATATGAACGTGACCGGCGGCCCGCGCGCGGTGACTCCGCTGTTCGACGTGCTCGACACGACCCCGATCAACAAGCGCAAGTTCAGCGTCGATATGGCGGGCGTTCGCGCGCAGGTCGATTTCTAAGGGTGTGAAGCGTAAATCAGCCTTTCGGCCCTCCTCTCCCCGTCGGCTCGAAAGGCAGCCCCCTCGTCCTTTGGGCGAGGGGGCTACGATTTCTTTGAGCATGGCGCGGCCTGACCAATCGGCTAGAGATCGGGACATGGCGGTGGAAGATCCTGCAATGCGCGCACTCGTCGGCGCGCTTGAGGAGCCCGCGCTGATTGTCGAAGGGCTCACCGTCAGCTTTGCCAACGAAGGCGCGAAGGCAATCCTGGGCGGGGCGATCGAGGGCCGGGACGTGCGGCTCGCAATCCGTCACCCCGATGCGCTCGAACATATCCTCAGCGGCAGTCCTGGCGAGGTTGAAGTAACCGGTATCGGCGAAGTCGGCCGGCCCTGGCGCGTAATCGTCAGGGACCTGGGCCAGGGCGCCTCATTCATTCGGATGGTTGATCGGGCGTCCGCCGTATCCGCCGAGACAATGCGCGTCGATTTTGTCGCAAACGCGAGCCATGAGCTACGCACCCCGCTGTCGACAATCATCGGCTATGCGGAAACGCTCACTGACGATCCTACGCTGGCGCCTGATGTCCGAGACAAATTTGCCCGAACGATTCGCGACGAAGCGACTCGCATGCTTCGGATCATCGAAGATCTGATGGGCCTTTCGCGCATCCAGGCGGACCGGTTCGTCGAGCCGGCCGATGCGGTCGAGCTCGAGGCCATCGTTCGCAGCGCAATCGCAAATGCAAGTCACCTAGGACCGAATGGAAGGTGCGAGTTCGACGTCCAAATGCCCGCGGATTTGCCCCCCGTGAAAGGCGACCACGGTCAAATTTCGCAACTATTCGACAATCTCCTGAGCAATGCCGCCCGCTACGGCTGCAACGATTCCAGCTCCACGATTGAGGTGAAAGCAGGGGCCGATCGCGGCTTCGTCACCGTCACGGTGACCGACCATGGGCCGGGAATTGCGCGCGAACATATTCCGCGGCTCACGGAACGGTTCTACCGGGTTGACGAGGCACGCAGCCGCGGGAGCGGAGGCACCGGACTCGGGCTCTCGATCGTCAAGCACATTGTAGAGCGGCACAGGGGCCTTCTCGAAATCAGTAGTGAAGTCGGGGCCGGCACGACCGTCTCCGTGCGGTTGCCGGTTTTCAGCTGATCGACTGTCATACCGCCGTAACAAAAGCGTCACAGCGCTGTCAGAACAGCTTGTTAGTGGCGCTGCAAATGGGCCTCCCAGAAGGACGAACAATGAAAAGGTTGATGATCGCTCTTCCGCTCGCGGCACTTCTCGTGGCCTGCGGATCGAACAGGGGCGGCGGCGCCTCGGACCAAATCAGGATCGTTGGGTCCTCGACGGTCTATCCCTTCACGAAGGCGGTTTCGGAGGCGTTCGCACATGTTGGTAATGTGCCGCCGATCGTCGAATCGACTGGTACGGGCGCGGGAATGAAATTGTTCTGCGCCGGAGTCGGCGGACAATATCCGGACGTCGAGGACGCATCGCGGGCGATCAAGAAGAGCGAGTATGACACCTGCGTCAAGAACGGCGTGAAGACGATCATCGAAGTCCCGGTCGGGATCGACGGCCTCACCATCATCGAAGCCAACAATGGCGCAGCGATGAACCTCACCCAGGCCGACATTTATAAGGCGCTCGCGGCCAATCCCTTCGGCAAGGGGCCGAACACGGCGCAGACCTGGAAGGACGTCAATCCTTCACTCCCGGCGGTGAAGATTCGAGTCCTCGGCCCGCCGCCGACGTCCGGAACGCGCGACAGCCTTGCCGACCTCTATCTTGAAAAGGGCTGCGACAGCGATCCCGCGATGAAACAGCTCAAGAAGAGCAACGAGGACCAGCACAAGCAGATCTGCACCAAGATCCGCGAGGACGGCGCTTATGTCGAAGCTGGCGAGAACGACAATCTGATCGTCCAAAAGGTGGGCGCCGATCCCGGCACCCTCGGGGTGCTTGGCTACAGCTACCTTGCCGACAATGCCGACAAAGTTCGCCCGGTCCAGATCGGTGGGGTGACGCCGACCGAGAAAACGATCGCCAACCTCAGCTATCCGGGTGCCCGCAAGCTCTTCATCTACATCAAGGGCGAGCATTTGGCTGCGAAGCCCAAGCTCCGCGACTTCGTCGCCCAATATGCCAAAATGTGGGGCAAGGACGGGCCGCTTGAGCGGGTCGGCCTGGTCCCGTTCGCCGGAGCGGATGCGGATACGGCGACCAAGCAGGCGAGCGACCTCAAACCGCTCGATCCGAGCACTCTCAAGTAACGCGGAGCGGCGGACGGTATGAGCCTCGGCCTAGCGCTCGTCGCGATCCTCGTCGTCGCGTTTGCGGCGGGTTGGTACGGATACGTGCGGGCTAGCCGCTTGCGCACGGCTAGCCGGCTTCATTCGCTGCCCTTTTATCATGGTGCTTACGCCGCGCTCTGGGCTGCGATCCCGGCGCTCCTGCTGATCGCGGCCTGGGTGCCGATGCAGTCGCGGATGGTAGACCGGGCCGTTCTCGCCAGCCCTGAGGGCAAAGCGCTTCCGAACTTTGCGATGCAGCGCGAATCGATCCTGTCGGAAGCGCGCGAAATTGCCAACGGAGAGCGCGAGCAGGGCTTCAATCCTGAGTCCTCGACGATCGCCCCGCGAATCCGCGCGGCACAGTCGCGCTTCGCGCTGATGGGCGGTGCGACCGCGATCCTGATCGCGCTCGTCGCCGCAGCGCTTGCGCTTCGCCGAAGCGCTCCGGAGTTTCGCGCCCGGGCCGGAGTCGAACGGTGGGCGATGGTCGCCCTCCTTGCGGCATCGCTGATCGCGATCCTGACGACGCTTGGGATCCTGCTGTCGCTAATGTTCGAAAGCTTGAGATTCTTCCGGCTTTACCCGGCGCAATCTTTCTTCTTCGGGCTGGAATGGAGCCCGCAGATGGCGATCCGGGCCGATCAGGCCGGCTCCTCAGGTGCATTCGGCTCGGTTCCGCTGATGTGGGGCACCTTCTTTATCGGAGCGATCATTGCGATGATCGTCGCGGTTCCCCTGGGGCTGATGAGCGCCATCTACCTGACCCAATATGCACCGGCGAGACTACGGTCGTGGCTGAAGCCGATTCTGGAGATCCTCGCGGGGGTTCCGACGGTGGTTTACGGCTATTTCGCTGCACTGACGGTCGCGCCCGTCGTTCGCGATTTCGGGCTTTCCATTGGAATCACCTCCGCGAGCAGCGAGAGTGCGCTCGCAGCGGGCTCGGTCATGGGCATCATGATCATCCCGTTCGTCAGCTCGATGGCCGACGATTCGATCGCCGCCGTTCCGCAGGCGATGCGCGACGGCAGCCTGGCAATGGGCGCAACCAAGTCGGAAACCATCCGCAAGGTCCTTCTCCCCGCCGCTCTTCCCGGAGTGATGGGCGGAATCCTCCTCGCGGTCAGCCGGGCGATCGGCGAGACAATGATCGTGGTCATGGCGGCCGGACTGGCGGCCAACCTTACGCTGAACCCCTTCCAAAGCGTGACGACAGTTACTACCCAAATCGTCGGCCTGCTGACGGGCGAGCAGGAGTTTGACAGCCCCAAGACCCTGGCGGCCTTCGCGTTGGGCCTGGCGCTGTTTGCGATCACGCTACTCTTGAATCTCATCGCCCTGCACATCGTGCGCCGGTACCGGGAGCAATACGAGTGACCTCCTTGCCCTCCAGCCGCTGGACCGACGGGGCGATGACCAAGCGCGTCCGCAGCCGCTATCGTTCGGAGCGCATTTTCCGCGTCACTGGACTCGCCGCGATCAGCCTTTCGGTGCTGTTCCTGGCCTTCCTGTTGTGGACTATGGCGTCGAAGGGATTGAGCGGATTCAGCCAATATGAGGCCCAGCTTCCCATCGATTTCGCCAAGAGCGACCTGTTCCTCGATCCTGCCACGATCAGAGGGCCGGACGCTCGTACGACAGTCGCCGGCGCAGATCTGTCGACCGCGATTTCGAAGGCCGCAGAGGCAGCTTATGGTCCCGATGCCGGTCGGATGTTCAGCGACGCTGCTGTCGATCGCCTGACCAACGCGATTGTCGCCGATCCCGACGTGCTGACCCGTTCTTCGACGTTGTGGTTGCCAGTCTCGAGCAAGGTTGACATCGCCGCCAAGGGAAATGGCGATCCTGGGGCCGAAAAGATCGTCCGCACGCTGGAACAGAAGCATGCGCTGAAGCGCACCTTCAACATTCATTTTTTGACCAGCTCCGACGCCACCGATCCATCCGCAGTTGGCGTTTGGGGAGCGCTCAAGGGGAGTTTCTACACGATCCTTGTGACGATCCTGTTGTCGTTCCCGATCGGGGTCCTGGCTGCGGTCTATCTCGAGGAATTTGCACCGCGGAACCGCTGGACCGACGCAATCGAAGTTTCCATCAACAATCTTGCCGCCGTCCCGTCCATCATCTTCGGCCTGTTGGGCCTGGCGGTATTCCTCGACGTGATGAACCTGCCGCGATCGGCGCCCATCGTCGGCGGTCTGACGCTCGCCTTAATGACTTTCCCGGTGATCGTCATCGCCGGCCGCAATGCGATCAAGACCGTGCCGCCCTCGATCCGCGACGCGGCCCTTGGCGTCGGGGCGTCGAAGATGCAGGTGACGTTCCACCACGTCCTGCCGCTCGCGCTCCCCGGGATCCTCACCGGCACGATCATCGGCGTTGCCCGTGCACTCGGCGAAACCGCTCCCTTGCTGATGATCGGAATGCGGGCCTTTGTCGCTGCTCCGCCGAGCGGAATCAGCGAGCCGGCTACGGTGCTTCCGGTGCAGATTTTCCTTTGGTCGGACGAAGTGGGCCGAGGGTTCATCGAAAAGACAAGCGCGGCGATCATCGTGCTTTTGCTGTTCATGCTGCTCATGAACGGCCTCGCCATATATCTTCGCAACCGCTTCGAGCGCCGCTGGTAAGGCTATGCTGATGACTCCCAATCATTCGACCGTCACCCTGCCCGATCCGCCGCCGGCTGAGGCCGTCGAGCCGCCGGCCGGGCGGGATCCCAAAATGTCGGCCCGCGGAGTGAGTGTCTTCTACGGGGACAAACAGGCTCTGAAGGACGTGTCGATCGACATTCACGAAGACAGGGTGACGGCGTTCATCGGCCCGTCGGGCTGCGGCAAGTCAACCTTCCTGCGCTGTCTCAACCGGATGAACGACACGATTCCCTCGGCCCGTGTCACAGGGAAAATCGAACTGGATGGCGAGGATGTGAACGGCTCCGCGATGGACGTCGTTCAACTGCGTGCGCGTGTCGGCATGGTTTTCCAAAAGCCGAATCCGTTTCCCAAGTCGATTTTCGAGAATGTCGCTTACGGGCCGCGAATCCACGGTCTCGCAACTTCGAAGGCAGATCTCGAACAGGTCGTTGCGAAATCCCTGAAGCGCGCGGGCCTCTGGGATGAGGTCAAGGACCGGCTCCAGGAAAGCGGCACCGCACTGTCAGGCGGGCAGCAGCAACGCCTGTGCATTGCCCGGGCCATCGCGGTCGACCCCGAGGTCATCTTGATGGACGAGCCCTGTTCCGCACTGGACCCGATAGCAACGGCGAAGATTGAAGAGCTGATCCACGAGCTTCGCGGGCGCTACGCGATCGCGATTGTTACGCATAACATGCAGCAAGCCGCGCGTGTGTCGCAGCGGACGGCGTTCTTTCACCTCGGCGAACTGGTCGAGTACGGTAAGACCAGGGAGATTTTCACGAATCCGGGTCAGCAGCGGACCCAGGACTATATCACCGGCCGCTACGGCTGATCGGAGCAGGACCAATGCAGCAGACGAGCGGGCATACCCTCAAGGCATTTGACGAGGACATCGATCGATTGCGCGCGCTCATCAGTCAGATGGGCGGGCTGGCTGAGCATGCGATCGATGAGGCCATGCGCTGCCTCGTCCAACGCGATGTTGAGGGAGCCGAGAAGGTCATACGCGCCGATAAGAAGCTCGACGCCCTTGAGGTCGAGACCGAGCGGCGGGCTGTTCAGCTGATCGCGCTTCGAGCGCCGATGGCGGGCGATCTGCGCGACGTCGTGGCAGCGCTCAAGATCTCGGGCGTCGTCGAACGAATCGGCGATTATGCGAAGAGCATCGCCAAGCGCGTTGCGCTGCTCGAGAATGCCGGCAAGATCGAGCCGCTATCTTTGCTTCCCGAGATGGCGCGGATCGCCACCGGCATGGTCCACGACGTGCTCGATGCATTCATCGAGCGCGATGCCGAGGCGGCGTACCAGGTTTGCGTACGCGACGACGCGGTCGACGATTTCTATGATTCGATATTCCGCACATTGCTCACGCATATGATGGAAAACCCGCAGAACATCGGCCAGGCGGCGCACTTGTTGTTCGTCGCCAAGAACCTTGAGCGGGTCGGCGACCATGCGACCAATATCGCGGAGATGGTCTATTATGCAGCGACCGGCCAGCACATGGCGGACCGGCCCGGCAAGTCGCCGAAATGAGAGCTGGAGCGAACAGGCGTCTGCTCATCGTCGAGGATGATCGGCCGATTGCCGAACTTCTGAAGCATCATTTCACGTCAGCCGGCTACACCGTGACGACTACGGCTGACGGCGACGAGGCGCTGATCCTGATTGACGAGGTCAAGCCCGATCTCGTCCTGCTCGACTGGATGATCGAAGGCACGAGCGGGATCGAGGTCTGCAGGAGAGTTCGACGTTCCGGGCGTACGGCACAGCTCCCCATCATCATGCTGACCGCGCGCGGCGAGGAAGACGATCGCGTTCGCGGACTTGAGACCGGCGCCGACGATTTTGTGGCGAAACCGTTCAGCCCGAAGGAACTGGTTGCGCGGGCTAACGCGCTGCTTCGGCGATCCCAGCCGAAACTCTTCACGGAGAAGCTGACCTATGGCGGCATCGAAATGGATACAGCCGCGCACCGTGTGCGCCGCGACGGCCGGCTGCTCAATCTCGGTCCAACGGAGTACCGTCTGCTAGGTCATTTTCTTCGCAGTCCCGAACGGGTCTTCTCTCGTCAGCAACTCCTCGATGCCGTTTGGGGCCACAATGAGGATGTCGAACTCCGTACGGTAGACGTGCTGATCCGAAGACTTCGAATGGCGCTTGGCGAGGGGCCTGACCTTCTCCGTACGGTTCGGTCAGAAGGCTATTCGCTGGACGTCAACGCCTAAGCAGTGCTCGGGTAATCGGGCGCTGTCACAATCTGGAAATTGGTTCGAAACGCCCGTGCAAAGCTGGCCCGGTATCAAGAAGCCCGGACCAGGAGGCTTCTCATGACCTACGAAGAAACCGACTACTTCCGCCGCCGCGAAGCGCAGGAGCGCGCGGCGGCAAAGAGTGCGGCAAATTTGGCGGCCCGTCGCGTTCATCAACAGATGGCCGAAAACTATGCCGCGATCCTAAATGGGTTCGTTCTCAGAGATCCCCTGACGTCCCTGCGAGCGTGCGGCGCCCTTTAGGCGTCCGCCGGCTCATCCCAAGCTGGGGCGGATCAGGGACCGTGTAGCTTGATGCTTCGTTTGACCATGGCGTCGATAGCATCGTCGTCCGCAGCAGTGTCCTCGATCCGTCTTTGAGCTTGTTTCGCGACGCGTTCGTCCCGCTGCTCTTCGGTTTCTGGAATTCGCTTCTTTCGCATAGGCCCTGCCCGTAGCGCAAAGAGCGACAACTTGTCTCGGGCATTCCCGCCACCCGTGATGGAGCTCCTATACGATCTTTCGTCGGGGGAGAAACGAGACGAGATTGCGGACGCTGCCGATTCGTCATTACAAGTCACCATGGCCGTTCGGGGAAGCTGTCACTGCGGCAACGTCCAGATAGAGTTGCCAAGCGCGCCCGAGTGGGTTGCGGACTGTAACTGCTCCCTCTGTCGCCGGCTCGCATGGCGCGTCGCTTATTTCCCGCCGGAACAGGTCCGCATTTTGGGCGAGACGATCGCTTATGTCTGGGGCGATCGAATGATCGGCATCCACCACTGTCCAACCTGCGGCTGCGGGACCCACTGGGAGACGCTCGGGGAAGATTTCGGCAAGATGGGGATCAACGCACGCTTGCTTGACGATTTCGACGAAAGCACCGTCGAGATTAGAAAATTCGACAATGCGGATCAGTCCGGGCGCTAACTCGCCCTAGTTCTCGCGCCCCCGCTGGCCGAGGCTCCCGAAGTTTTTCGCCGATCGCCGTTCGTCGAAATTCATGGCCACTCGCGCTGGGGGCGTTGCGCGCGCTGGAACAGTCGCTAATCTCCCGCTCGTCCGCCTGATTAATCCGGAGATTTCAAGCTCATGCGTTTACAGAGCCGCTTCGCTTTGCTCGCTGCGGCGAGCCTGTTGCCCCTTAGCCTCGCCCCCACCCTTGCCGCCGCCGCGCCTGCCAAGGCCCCGGTCAAGACCGCAGCGCCTGCTGTCGGGAAGTCGGTGCCGGTCCGCAGCCTGGTCAGCCAGGTCTCGATCCCGCACACCATGTTCAAGCTGGCCAACGGGCTCACCGTGATCGTCCACGAGGACCATAAGGCGCCCGTCGTCGCGGTCAGCGTTTGGTACAATGTCGGGTCAAAGGACGAGCCGGCGAAGAAGACCGGATTCGCGCATTTGTTCGAGCATTTGATGTTCAACGGCAGCGAAAACCTGCCGGGGGACTATTTCACCTATCTCCAGCAGATCGGCGCGACCGACTACAACGGCACGACCTGGTTCGACCGAACCAACTATTTCGAGACCGTCCCGGCAGGTGCGCTCGAGCGCGCCTTGTTCATGGAATCGGACCGCATGGGCCACTTGCTCGGAGCGATCACGCAGGGCGTTCTCGATAACCAGCGCGGGGTCGTCCAGAACGAGAAGAGGCAAGGCGACAGTCGCCCCGGGGGGCTCGTCCAATATGCGGTGCAGGAAGGCCTGTTCCCGCCGGGCCATCCCTACCATCACACCACGATCGGTTCGATGGCGGACCTCGACGCGGCGAGCCTCGAAGACGTCAAGCAGTGGTTCCGCGACAAATATGGGCCGAACAATGCGGTGCTGGTGATCGCCGGCGACGTGACGGCGGCGCAGGCCAAGCCGCTGGTCGAGAAATATTTCGGCGACATCCAGCGGGGGCCGGTCAACAATCCGGCGCTCGCGAGCGTCCCGACCCTCGCCAAGGCGAAGAGCGTCGCGATGAAGGACAATGTCGCGACCACCATCATCTCGCATTATTGGGCGGTGCCGGGACTGCTCGACCGGCAGATGGAGGCGCTCGACATTGGAGCGTCGGTATTGGGCGGGCTCGCGAGCTCGCGGCTCGACAAGATCATGGTCCGCAACGAGAAGATCGCCGTCGGGGTCAGCGCCTCGATGAGCCCCTATCACCGAATCGGGATGTTCCAGGTCCAGGCTTTGGTGAAACCGGGGGTCGACCCCGCGCTCGTCTCAAAGCGGCTAGACCAGATCATGGCCGACTTTATCGCCAAGGGCCCGACCGCGGCCGAGGTACAGCGCGCGGTGATGAGCCAGGTGTCCGGCCAGATCCGAGGGCTCGAATCGGTCGGCGG
>JBKPKF010000012.1:0-14698 GCA_046730995.1 Pseudomonadota bacterium | reverse complement strand
CCGCGCAACAGGCGGCGAGCAACGTCGCATCGAGCGCCGCGAAACTCGGCACGTTGATCGCGGAAGCGGTTGCCGACGCCGCGCAGCGGGTGATGTCCGGCAAATGGACTGGCGACGCTGCCCCCGCGCGCGCCGCGTCGTCGCCTCGCCCCGCTCGCAAGACCGCTGCGAAGCGCAAGACGGCGGCCAAGCGCAAGCCCGCTGCGCGAACCGCGAAAGCGACACGAGCGAAGGCGTCCACGGGCGGAGCGAAGCGGACGTCGGCCGCTCGCAAGCCCGCGGCGAAACGCTCGACCGCAAAACGCTCGACGGCAAAACGCGCGACCGCAAAGCGCGCATCCACGAGTACCGCTGCGAAATCGGCACGCAAGCCCGCCGCGCGCAAAAGCGGCGCACGCAAGCGCACAACGCGCCGGGCTCCAAAGGGTGGTGGCGGAACGGCCTAAGCCGCGCGATCTTCGAACTGGAGGCGAGCGAGGCGCGCGTAAAGGCCTTCGCGCCGCGTAAGAGTCGCGTGGGTGCCTTCTTCGACGATCTTCCCGTCGTCCATCACGACGATTCTATCGGCAGCGCGCACGGTCGCCAGGCGATGCGCGATCACGATAGTCGTTCGATGCTCCATCAATCGATCGAGCGCGTCCTGGACCAGCCGCTCGCTTTCGGCGTCGAGCGCCGACGTCGCTTCATCGAGCAGCAAAAGCGGCGCATCGCGCAGCAGCGCGCGGGCGATCGCGATGCGTTGGCGCTGCCCGCCGGACAGACGCGCTCCGCCTTCTCCCATGTAGGTGTCGAGTCCATCCGGCAGCGCGCGGAGGAATTCTTCGGCATTGGCGTCGCGCGCCGCCTGCCACAGATGATCCTCGCTCGCGTCCCAATTGCCGTAGCGCAGATTGTCGCGCGCGCTCGCGGCGAAGATCACCGTTTCCTGCGGCACCATCGCGATACGCTGGCGTATGTCGGCCGGGTCGGCGTCGCGAAGGTCGACGCCGTCCAGCAGAACGCGCCCCGCCTGCGGATCGTAGAAGCGCTCGGTGAGCTGGAAGATCGTCGTCTTGCCGGCGCCCGACGGGCCAACGACGGCGAGCCGCTCGCGCGGGCGAACGATGAGGCTGAAATCGTTGAGCGCCGAAGTCTCGCGACGAGTCGGGTAATGGAATGTAACGGAATCGAACTCGATCTCTCCGCGCGGCGGTTCGGGCAGCGCAACGGGATTGGCCGGCGTTCGGATTTCAGGCTCAGCCTCGAGCAGCTCGCCCAGACGTTCCGATGCGCCGGCGGCGCGAAGCAGGTCGCCATACACTTCGGACAGAGCGCCGAACGCGCCGGCGAGCAGGCCGCCGTAAAGGACGAAAGCGGCGATCGTCCCGCCCGTAATCCGGCCCGCTGCGACGTCGATCACGCCCTGCCAGATGATCCAGGTGATCGACCCCAGCATCAGGAAGATGACGATCGCGGTCATTAGCGCGCGCAGCAGGATCCGGCGCTTGGCGGTCGCGAACACGCGCTCGACGGCGTCGGCGAACCGCGACCGTTCGCGCTCCTGCTGGTTGAACGCCTGAACGATCTTCATTGCACCCAGGACTTCGCTGTTGACCGCTCCGACGTCGGCGATCCGGTCCTGGCTGCGACGCGAAATCGCGCGCACGCGCTGGCCGAGCACGGTGATCGGGAGGACGACGAGCATCGCCCCGACCACGATTAGCAAAGCGAGCTTGGGCGCGAGCCAGAAGAGGATCACGAAACAAGCCAAAGCGAGCACGACGTTGCGCAGGGCAACCGAAACCGTCGTGCCCACCACCTGTTCGATGATGGTCGTGTCGACCGTCACTCGGGATGTGATTTCGGCGGGCCGATTCTCTTCGAAGAATCCCGGCGACAGTCGAAGGAGGTTGCGATGAACCGCGAGCCGGATGTCGGCGACCGTTCGCTCGCCCAGCCAGGACACGAAATAATAGCGGGTCGAGGTCGCGACAGCCATGACGCCGACGATCATCAACAAAAGCTCGAACCAGCGGGCGATGTCGCGGGTCGTTCCCGCGCCCGCGGCGAAGCCTTTGTCGATGATCAGCTTGAACGCGTAGGGGACGGCGGAAGTGGCCGCGGCCGCGACGAGCAATGCCAACGCCGCCACAGCAATGCGGCCCGGGTAGCGCGAGGCAAAGCCCCAGATCATCCTGAGGTTCTTGAGCGAGCGGCCCTTCGGTCGGGTCAAAGCGGCATTCGTGACCATTGCCGTTGGACTAGCAGTGTGGCCGTTCCGCCTCAATTGGCGGAGCGCCGCTTTCGCAGTGCAACATTGCCTTGCATGGAACCGGTTTCAGGCCCACATCGGGCGTTCCCACGAGACAATCCCCCGAGGTCTGATGCTTTACGACGCCTATGAAGTGCAGCGTTCGTTTCTCGCAGGTGCGAGCAAGCTTGCAGGTCTGGGTGCCGGATGGCTGAACAATCCCGCCAATTTCTGGGGTTACAGCTCGATGGGGCCGATCGTCGCGGCCAGCCTCGAGGTCTTCGCCCACGCATCCGCTCCTCGCGGGAAGCCCGAGTTCGGATTAGAATCGGTCCACATCAAGGGCAAGGACGTCCCGGTCAATGAGGAGATCCTGCTCCGAAAGCCGTTTGGGCAGCTGAAGCATTTCTATCGCGAAGGGCATGACGAGGGCCCGCACATCCTCATCGTCGCGCCAATGTCGGGCCATTATGCGACCCTGCTTCGCGGAACGGTCGAGCGGCTGCTTCCGACCTCGAACGTCTACATCACCGACTGGCGCGACGCGAAGCTCGTACCGCTGTCGGAAGGGAGCTTCGATCTCGACGATTATATCGATTACCTCGTCGAATTCCTGGAGCTGATCGGAACGAAGACCGGTGAGAGACCGCACCTCCTCGCAGTGTGCCAGCCAGCAGTACCGGCCTTCGCGGCGACCGCCCTGATGGGCGAGGACAAGAACCCATATCGGCCCAAGACCCTGACGATGATGGGCGGCCCGATCGATACCAGGAAAGCGCCGACCGCGATCAACACGCTCGCGACCCAGCGTCCGTTCGCCTGGTTCGAGAATAATGTGATCGCGACCGTGCCGATGATCTACCCGGGCGCGGGCCGCAAAGTTTATCCTGGTTTCCTCCAGCTCGCGGGCTTCATGACGATGAATCTCGGCTCGCACCTCATCAGCCACTGGGAGATGTTCAAGCATCTTGTCGTCGGTGATGACGAAGGAGCGGGTGCGACCCAGAGGTTCTACGACGAATATCGCTCGGTCTGCGACATGACTGCGGAATTCTACCTCCAAACCGTCGATGTCGTTTTCCAGCAGCATTTGCTGCCAAAGGGCGAGCTGGAGCACCGCGGCCGGCTGGTAAAGCCCAACGCCATTAGGGACACAGCGCTGCTCGCGATCGAGGGCGAACGCGACGATATTTCCGGAGTCGGCCAGACCAAGGCTGCGCTCGACATCGCGACCAAGCTTCCCGCCTCACAGAAGAAATATTTCCTCGCCAAGGACGTCGGCCATTACGGCATCTTCAACGGCCGCAAGTGGCGCGAGACGATCGCACCGGTCTTCGAAAAGTTCGTCGCCGCCCACGACTAGGCGGCATTTTTTCGCTATGCCTTCCCCAACAGGGGGGTGCGCATGGCAACGATCGCAGTGCCGGCCCGGCGGCCGATGGTCAGCAAATTCTACGTGACGATGGCGGGCATTTTCGTCGCCATCGCGTTCGGCGGCTTCTTCGGCACATATTGGCTGCAAATCGCTCGCGGAACATTCACCGGATCGCCGCTGCTGCATTTCCACGGTCTGATCTTCTCGCTGTGGACCCTGTTCTTCCTCTCTCAAGCCACGCTGATGGCGAACCGGAAGGTGCGCCAGCATCGCGCCTGGGGGTTGCTCGGCATTTCGCTGGCGACAGCGATGCTGTTCTTCGGTCTCGCGGTGGCGATCGAGGGCATGCGAAACCGTGTCGAAGCCGGGTACGGCGATGCCGCGCGAGCGTTCTCGATCACACCTGTTTCCGGGATCCTCTTGTTTGCCGCGCTGGTGGCGGCAGCGATCGTCAACATTCGACGGCCTGAGTGGCACAAGCGGTTCATGCTGGTCGCTACAGCCGGAATCCTTCAGGCGCCGATTGCGCGCTTCTTCTTCCTCGCAGCCACAGGCGGAGGACCTGGTGTCCGCCCCGGGTTAGGTCCGCCTCCGCCGATCGAACGGGGCATCATGGCGGGCTTGCTGGTCGCGTCGCTGGTCGTGGCGGCGATGGTTCACGACTGGCGCAGCCGCGGCCGCGTGCACCCCGCTTACTGGTGGGGGTTCACTGCGCTGATGGCGGTGCAATTGTCACGGCCAGTGATTGGCCACACCGACGCCTGGTACCGCTTCACCGACTTCCTGCTCGCCTTCTAGGAGCCCTTTCTCCAGCTTCCGGCGAGACCGAACCAGGAGGCAGCGCCGCCCAAGGCGGCGACGATCGCCATGACGATCAGCGCGACGGCGAACGGCGCGAGCATCGCCTTGCCGCCGACGGCAAGGACCGCACCCAGAAGCGCGACGGCAATCAAGCCGCCGAGGCGCGCCACCGCGCTGTTGAAACCCGACGCCATGCCCGTCTGATGCCTGCCGACGGCGGCCAGAACGGTGCTGGTGAGCGGCGCGACCGCCAACGTCATTCCAATCGACATGACCAGGATTCCGGGGAACACGTGCGTCCAATAGGTCTGGCTGGTCGCTATGCGGGCGGCGAGAAAAATCCCTGCGCCGACGATGAACGGGCCAACGGTCAATGGCACCCGCGGCCCGAGCCGAACGGCCAGGCTCCCCATCAACGGCGAGCCCAGGCCAAGAAGAATCGAAAGCGGGAGAAGCGACAGGCCTGCCTCGACCGGCGAATAGCCGCCCGCTTCGATCAGCACATAAGGGATCAGGAGCAGTGAGCCGCCGAACGCACCGTAGAGAAGGAATGTCATGAGGTTGAGCGCCGAAAAGCAGCGGTTGTCGGCGAACAGCGCGAGCGGGATCATCGCCTTGGGACCGAGCTTCCGCTCATAAAATACAAAGCCGATGAGCAGGACCGCGCCCGCAAGCAGCCCAATCGACGCCGGCAATGTCAGCACGAATTTCTGCGACCAGAGCGTGAGCCCGTACGTAGCGGCGCCGAGGCCAAGCGTCGCAAGGGCCGCCCCGCCGATGTCGAGGCGAGCTTCTTCCGGTTCCCGAGCCTCAGCGACCCGGGTGAGCGCAATCAGGATCGCGGCAACGACGAACGGCAGGTTGATGAAGAAGATACTCTGCCAGCCGACATGGGCGACGAGCCAGCCGCCGATGAGCGGAGCGAGAGCGGCGGCGATTGCTCCGGCAGCCGCCCAAATGCCGATCGCCCGGCCGCGCGCTTCACCCTCATAAGCGCCGTTCAGTAGCGCGAGGCTGTTTGGCAGCAGCAGGCCGGCGCCGATTCCCTGAAGGACCCGCCCGATGAGGAGCGGCTGGATCGATCCGCTGAGCGCGCAGGCGAGCGACCCGACGCCAAACAACGTCGTGCCGATCACCAGCCAGAGACGGCGCCCGTGATGATCGCCAAGCGAGCCGCCGAGCAGGATCAGGGCGGCGAGCGGCAACGTGTAGATATTGACGACCCATTGGACTTCTGCCGCGCCGGCGCCCGTCCCGGCCCGGATCGCCGGCAGCGCGACGTTGAGGATCGAGCCGTCGATGAAGCTCAGCGACGACGCCGCCACCGACATGACCAGGGTCCAGCCGGGATGGCCGGGACGTGTCTTGCCTGTGTCGCGCGGGCTCAATCGACGCGCTGCGCGATCGCGGCCTCGACCATGTTACGCCACATTTCGGCATCGCCGACCGCCGCCATCGCCTCATCCGGTTCGCGTGCGGTGTGAAGCACCGCCTCGGCTTCGTCCAAATGCTCCCGCCACGCGAGATCGACCTTCTCGCCCGCCGATGGGTCGCTGCCGTTGGCGTTGCTGCTGAGCGCTTCTCCGGCGAGCACCCGGGCGATCCGTTCGACCAGCGGGCGGTTGGATTCGGGCATTGCGGTCCTCCCTGTTCTTCCGCTCAACCCGCGTCCCGCCGTTTGGGTTCAAGGATACGTTGCAGCATTCGTCGCGCGGCCAGGACGAGCCACACCGATAGTGCGACCAGCACCAGCGCGATCGCGGCAGCGGCGATGGGGTAAACGATCGCGAGGCCGAGCAGTCCGGCGGTGGCGACATCCTCCCCGGTCGAGACAATTACGTTCGAGACGGGCTCCGGGCTGGCGTTGACCAAAGCGCGAGCGCCCGCCTTCCCGGCATGAGCGAGGAAAGCCGCTCCACCGCCGAGCAGGAAGCTGCCGACTTGCCAGGCGGGGTCACCGCCATCGATGATTGCCATCGAGAGGAGCGCGCCACCGATCGGCCGGATGACCGAGTGGATCGTATCCCACAGGCTGTCCACCCAGGCGATCTTGTCGGCGAAGAATTCGGCAAATGCGCCCAGCGCGGCGATGCCGATTATCCAATTGTTGGCCAGCACGTCGAGCGCGCGCAGCTGGTCGGGCAATGCGAGCCAGCCGAACTTCATCGCGATGCCAACCGCGAACGTGACGAGATAGAGCCGCCACCCGGCGAGCAGGCTAACCGTCGAGGCCAGCGCGATCAGCTCAACCGCCGACACTGCTACAGCACTTCAAACAGCCCCGCCGCCCCCATGCCGCCGCCGACGCACATGGTGACGACGACATATTTCACGCCGCGACGCCTTCCCTCAATCAGTGCATGGCCGGTCATTCGCGCTCCGCTCATGCCATAGGGATGGCCGATCGATATCGATCCGCCGTCGACATTCATGCGGTCCTCCGGAATCCCAAGCTGCTCCGCGCTGTAGAGCACCTGGACCGCGAAGGCCTCGTTCAACTCCCACAGGCCAATGTCGTCGACCTTTAGGTCGAATCGAGTCAGCAGCTTGTTGACCGCGTCGATCGGGCCGATTCCCATTTCGTCGGGCTCCGTCCCGGCAACGGCCATTCCGACATAGCGGCCCATCGGCGCAATCCCACGCCGTTCGGCCTCTTTCGCCTCCATCAGGATCGACGCCGAGCTTCCGTCTGACAGCTGGCTGGCATTGCCGGCGGTGATCGACGTGTCGGGTCCCAGCACGGGATTGAGACCGGCGAGGCCTTCGAGCGTCGTGTCCGCACGATTTCCTTCATCCTTGGCGATCGTGACCTCTCTTTGTGAGACGTCGCCGGTGGCTTTGTCCGTGACGGACATAATAGTGGTGACGGGGACGATTTCTTCATCGAAGCGCCCCGCCGCCTGGGCCGCGGCGGTCCGTTGCTGGCTCTTCAACGCATATTCGTCCTGGCGTTCGCGGCTGATGCCGTAGCGTCGTGCGACGGTTTCGGCGGTCTGCAGCATCGGCATGTAGACATGCTTATGCATGGCCATGAGCGAGGGGTCCGGCGCGATCCGCATCTCGGGCGTCTGGACGAGGCTGATCGAATCCTGCCCCCCGGCGGCGATCACGTCCACCTTGTCGATGATGATTTGCTTTGCCGCCGTCGCGATCGCCATCAGGCCGGACGAGCATTGGCGATCGATGGTCATGCCCGAGACACTCACCGGACATCCCGCGCGAAGCGCAACCTGACGGCCGATATTGCCGAATTGCGTGCCCTGGGTAAGCACTGCGCCCCAGACGACGTCGTCGATCTCGCCCGCTTCGACCTTGGCGCGTTCGATTGCCGCACTCAGCGAAAAGGCGCCAAGCGCCGGCCCCGTCGTGGCATTGAACGCACCTTTATAGGCGCGGCCGATCGGCGTCCGCGCGGTTGAAACGATCACGGCGTCGCGAGCCATTTTTCTCTCCTCAAACGAACATCAGGCCGAGCCAGACGGCAGCCAGCGCAGGCTTATCCTCGCCCTCGATTTCGACGGTCACGTTGTGGCGCATCAGCCATTGCCCCGGCGCTTTCTCCTCAATGGAGTCAAGGACGAAACGGCCGCGTACCCGCTTTCCGGAGCCGACCGGCGCGAGGAAGCGGATGCGGTCGAAGCCATAGTTCAGGGCCATCTTCAGACCCTCAGGCAACAGCGTCGCGTCGGCCGCCATGCGCGACAGCAGCGACAGCGACAGGAAGCCATGCGCGATCGTTCCGCCGAGCCCGGCTGCGGCCGCGGCGGCCGAATCGACGTGGATGAACTGATGATCCTCGGTCGCATCCGCGAAGGCGTCGATCCGCGATTGGTCGACGGTCAGCCAGGATGACACGCCTACCTCTTGGCCGACGCGGGACCGGATCTCGTCGAGGCTGGCGACTGGCATCAGAAGGGAAGCGGCGCCGGCGGTTGGTCGGACGCACGCGCCAGCATGAGTTTGTGCGGCTCGAGCGCTTCGATGATGGATCGGAGAATTGCCGACCGGTTGGCGGCGATCCGATCGTTGTCCAGCGTCGAATCGTCATAGACGAGGTCGTAGGCGAGTGCTCCGGCGCCGGCGCCGGACAAAGCGCAGCGGACGAGGTTGCAACTCATTTGCGCCGCAACGGCGGCGTCGGCCGCCTTGGCCACGGCGTCGATGGATTTGGAGGAGTTCGAGCCACCGACTGCGAGATAGATTGTAATTCGGCGCGCTTTGGCCTGCGCGAGGTTATGAATCTCGCGCTCGAGCAACTTCGTGTTGGCCATGATGAGCTGCTCGCCCGTCAGCGATCGCAAGCGCGTCGTCTTCAGCCCAATCCGTTCGACCGTCCCCGTGCTGCCGTCGTAACGGATCGTGTCGCCCTTCTTGAACGGCTTGTCGAACAGGATCGAAAGGGCGGCGAACAAGTCCGAGAAAATGCCCTGCGCGGCTAGGCCGATGGCGATGCCGCCGATGCCCAATCCGGCGACGAGCGCGGTGACGTTCACTCCGAGATTGTCGAGGATGAGGATGACGGCGATGGCGAACAGGGCGAAGCTGGTGAGCACCCGGATGATCGCCATTGCGTTCCCGAGCGTGGATTCCTGCTTACCGTCGCCGATGCGGCGGCTGATGAGGCCCAGGATCAGCTCGCGTGCCCAGATCGCACCCTGGAGCCCGCCTGCGATCGTGAACAAGATGTCGACAAGCCGGCTGATCCTGGGGCCCGGCTCGGCATAGGTCGTCACCGTGTCGAGAGCGGCCGCGATCATGAACAGGAAGGTTGTCTTGGCGAGAACCCGGCCGACGACGGATTTCCATCCGATGTGATCGCCGTCGGCGGCAACGACCTTCCGGCCATAGATCCGCAAGGCGAGCATGATCGCGACCAAAACGGCGGCGACGAGCATCCCGAGGATCAGCGCTTCGCCATTGGCGGCGAGCCAATCGATCGTGTTCAGCACCGGATGAAATCGGTCCATCGAAACGCTCTTGGCGGGCGCGGTGGCCGCGATCAAGCCGCAGCTGGTTTAGGCCGTCTCCGCTTCCGCATCTGCAGGAACTTGCAGAAGGCCACTTCAGCGGACGAGAGCCACTTGCGCGCTGCCGGCCTTTGCATACCTTTGAGCGGGTCGCGCGGCCGCTCCTTGATCGCTTGAATCAATGTGGGATGGACGTAGGCCTTTCGCGCCATCGCGGGAGTATTGCCGAGCGCCTCTGCGACGGGCTCGATGACCGTATTGACGCTGATCCGCGCGTCCTCGGTTTTTTCCAGCAGCTGCTCTAAGGCGATCACACTCGCGTTCCAGGTGCGGAAATGCTTTGCGGTGAAGTCGCCGCCCAATGCTTCGCGGATATAGTCGTTGACGTCCGTCGACGTGATCGGTTGGGGCTCGCCGTCTCCATTTACGTATTGGAAGAGCGCCTGGCCCGGCAGTTCGTCGCAGCGCCTTACAATGCGCTTCAGGTTGGTTTCGGTGACGTTCACTTCGCGCGCGATCCCATGTTTCGCGGTAAAGCGCATCACGAGCTTGTGCCCCTTTCGCTTGAGGTGGCGGCTGCGCAGCGTCGTCGCCCCGAAGCTCTTGTTCGCGCGCGCATATTCCTCGTTGCCGACACGAAGATGTTCGGTGTCGAGCAGGCGCACCACGGCCGCAATCACGGTTTCGCGTGTGAGTTTGCGCCGCTTAAGGTCCTGCTCGATCCGACGCCTAAGCTTCGGCAGCGCCTTGCCGAATTGAAGGAGGCCTTCAAACTTGGCCTTCTCCTGACTGGCGCGAAAGTCGGGGTGATAGCGGTACTGCTTGCGTCCGCGTGCATCCACACCAGTCGCCTGCAGGTGGCCGTCGGGGTCGGTACAGAACCAGGCATCGCTGTATGCGGGAGGAAGCCCGATTGCGTTCAGGCGATCGATCGCGTCGCGATCGGTGATGCGCTTTCCCTCCGGATCAAAATAGGCCCAGTAACGGCCGGTCCGCTTCCGGCTGATGCCGGGTTCGCTGTCGCTGCTGTGCCTCAGCATGGCGTGTTACGCTTCACTCGACTCATCGACGCGCATAAGCGAGCGGCAAAGGAAGGAGGTTCCCGTGCCGAAGATTTCAAAAGCCAGAGTGCTCATCGTCGCCACGGATGGCTTCGAGGAATGGGAGCTGTTCGGACCACGAGAAATACTCCAGAAACGTGGTGCCGAGGTGGTGCTCGCTTCGCCGAAGCTCGATCCCATCCAGGCGACGGTCCATGACGACCCGGGCAAGACGATCCGGCCCGACCTCACCGTTGACGAGGCAAGCGCCGACGATTTCGACGCACTGATCCTGCCGGGCGGCGTGCGAAATCCCGATCATCTGCGAACGAACCCGAAGGCAATTCAGCTGATCAAGGACTTCGCCGAGCGGGGTAAACCGGTTGCGGCGATCTGCCATGGCCCGTGGCTGCTGGTCGAGGCCGAACTGCTGCGCGGCCGCACCGCGACGAGCTGGCCGTCAATCCAGACCGACTTGCGCAACGCGGGTGCTCGAGTCGTGGACAAGGCGGTGGTTGTTGACGGAAATATTATTTCCAGCCGAAAGCCCGACGACGTCGAGCCCTTTACCGAGGCGATCGTCGACCTCATCGAAAATGCGCCCGAAGTGAGCGAAATTCGTAATCCTCACGAAATTCCGGCCTGAGGCTTCAACCGGCTGGCAAGATTTGCATGATATTTCGGCGCGCGATGGAAGCGCGTCACATAGAACGGTTCGAGTCAGGCATGGATGTCGTAGCCGCTGCGATGTTCGCGGCCGCGGTCGGCTATGCAATGCTCCGTTACGGCTGGTCGCCGGTGACGGTCGCCGCTGCAGCCGGTGCGGCGCTGCTCGCAAGCTGGCGAATCCTAACAGCGATCAAGGCCGGACCACCGGTCTTTGAGTTCGCGCCATTCGATACCGCACCAATTCCCGAAGTTGAAGAACTCGACGAGTTGATGCTGACCGACGCCGATCTTCTCAATCCCGCCGATAAGAATGACCATGTCGACGAACTCGTGCTGGACGACGTGCTTGCAAAGCTCGAAGATCTTTCACGAGTGGTCCGCCTGTTCGACACGTCGGCGATGCCCACGCCGGGCGAGCTCAAGAGCCGTATCGACGCTCATCTCGAAGAAACTAGTCCGCCGAGCGCAGCCCCCGATGCATCGCAGGCACTCCATGAAGCCCTTTCGGAGCTTCGCCGAACATTGCGGTAATTAATCCGCGATCGTCAACGCCTCGAATTCAACCGAAATGGACCCATCTGCGTCGCGTCTGATCGGCGCGGCAAGTACGATGTCGGCAACGACATGTCCGCGTAATACGAATTCGACGTTATCGAGGTCGGCGGTCATTCGGCCGACGATCGCATCTGCACCAGGTCCGGGAATTCGCAATTGGATGTGATGACGCTCACCGATGAAGGTCAACGATTGCCAGTCCGTCGACCGAAACTCACTAAGCAAAATCCTATCTCGGGTGACTCCCGCGCGCCTGAGCAAGGCCCGCAGAAGCGCGGATGCTGCCTCTGACAGCGACATCCTCATCATCGTCCCGACTCCAGATATGCCAAGACGCGAGCCACGGTTCGCGGCCGTGGATCGCGTCCGTTTCGCAGGTCAAAGACGAAACGCGGGTCGCCCAGGGCTTCCCTCCCAAAACGAGTTGGAGCGATGTCGCTCCGGCGCAAGAATTTTTCGACTTCTCTAAGCAAATGCACGGTCGTTCCTTACAGTCTTGCGACTCGGCATCGGCGTGTTTTCCAACGCAATTCCTACTTGTCTAGGCACATTCCTATCCTTAAAGGCATCTTAATGGTGGACCCCCGTCTCGCCCTGGAACGTCTCTGCGCGGAGCGCGGGGAAGACTTCGCCGGACTGTCGCGAATGCTCGGCCGCAATCCGGCTTACATTCAGCAATATATTCGGCGCGGCGTGCCCAAGCGGTTGAAGGAGGAAGAGCGGCGCAAGCTCGCCCGCTATTTCTCCGTTCCGGAGGAGTTGCTGGGCGGCCCGCCGGACGATTCCGCGAGGATGGACGGCCTGGTCAGCATCAAGCGCCATCCGGTCACGGTCTCCGCCGGCTATGGGGCCGTCGTTGCTGAGGAGCTGGGGCGTGCCTATTTCGGCTTCGACGAGCGCTGGCTGAAAGGACTTACGCCGACGCCGGCGGCGCAGCTTTCCATCGTCCGTGTCGAGGGGGACTCGATGGCACCCACCTTGAACGCTGGCGATGACATTCTCGTTGATCTCGGAGATGCCGTCGAGCGATTGCGCGACGGCATCTACGTCCTTCGGGTGGAGGATTCGGTCGTCGTCAAGCGGATTGCCCTGCATCCGCTCGGGCGAAGCGTGACCGTACAGTCAGACAACCCCGCCTATCCGGATTGGCCAGACTGCGGAATCGACGAGATCAACTGTATCGGCCGTGTGATCTGGGCGGGCCGGAAGGTTACCTGACCGATCCGCCGCGCCAGCGGTCGATCAGCCAAATCAGGACCGCGATTGCCGCTCCCGCGGCCGTTCCGATGAGCACCCCCTTCATCGGGTTCCGGATCTGCAGCCCCACGATGAAACCGGCCAGGATGCAGATTGAGAGGAAGCAACCGCCAGCGCGCGTGGTATTCGGAGCCATCACTGGCCCACAGCCAATCCCGAAGACATAGTCAACGCCGCGTTGACGACACTCGTCGGCAGTCCTGCAACACGATTCCGGTAAACGGCGGCCATGGACACGGTCTTCATCCACGGGCGGCTTTCCCTTGCCGATGCTGCCGAGCTGATCGAGCTTTACGGTGACGGTGCCGCGATCGAGGCGGCAGCGAGGGCCCGACGATTCCGCAGCGACGGGAATGTCGTGTGCTTCTGCCACTGGCGCCAGATCGAGCGGGTGGTCGAAGCATTGTCCAGCGACGAAGTAACCGGCTCCATTCACTAATCCCGGCTTTTCAACGCGATAGTCGACATCCGCGGCGCGCCATAACTGCGCCGGGAGACTGGCGCCGTTCAGGGCCGCTGGTTAGGGTCTGTTTCGATGAGTGGGCGGGGATCAACGGCATGGGCCGCGCGGCTGCGGTGCGCGGCAGCGCTCACCATCATTTTCACCACTCGCGCCATGGCGCAGACTCCGGCGCCCACTGTGCCGGCGGCCGGTCCGCCGCCCGAGGCTTCCCAGCTCGACCCGTCGGCGCCACTCGATCCGATGCCCGGGCTGGGGGTGGATTGGCCGTCCCTCGACATGACCGCGCAGCCGGCACCTGGTCAGGCCGTCCAGTCACAGCCGGCTGCGCAAGACGACAGCGGCAACCGCAAATATGTCGTTCAGATCGACGGCCTAAGCGGCGTCGGGGACGCGGAAGATTTGCTCAAGGCGTTCCGACTGGAATCCGCGCTGGAGGCAGACCGAAAGAATCCCGCCAATGCGGCGCAGATCGCGCGTCGTTCGCGCGCCGATGCGGACCTGCTTGAGGAGTTAATTCGAAGCCAGGGCTATTACGACGCCGACGTTGAGCCGCGCACCGAGTCCGCGGGCAATCTGGTTCGCGTCGTGCTCGGAGTTTCGCCGGGGGAGCAATATCGCTTCGCTTCGGTCGAGCTGCCCGGCCTCGATTCGGCCGGGTCCGAGGCCGCGAAGCTGCGCAACGCCTTTGCAGTGAGGGCGGGCGACCCGGTCATCGCCCGGGACGTGATCGCCGGCGGCCTCGCGCTTCAGACCGCGCTCGGCGAACTCGGTTTTGCCGGGGCAAAGCTTGGCGAACAGCAAATCGAGGTGGATCATGCAACGCATCTCGCCACGCTGGTCCTGCCGGTGAGCCCTGGACCTGTTGCGAGCTTTGGGACGATCCGGGTCACCGGACGTCCTCCGTTCAGCGCGAAACACATTTGGACGATCGCGCGGTTCAGGCCGGGCGAGCGGTTCGAGCGGTCGAAGATCGACGATTTGCGCCGGGCGCTCATCGCCACGAGCCTCGTTTCGACGGCAGAAGTTCGAGTCACGCCCGCGAACGAGGGGCGCACGGTGGACCTCGACGTCCGCCTCGAACCGGCTCCCTCGCACACAATCGCGGGCGAGCTGGGTTACGGAACGGGCGAAGGCGCACGGCTCGAAGCGAGCTGGACCGACCGCAACTTCTTCAACCCCGAGGGTGCGCTCACGTTACGCGGGATAGCCGGCACCAGCGAGCAGCTTCTCGGGGTCCAGTTCCGCCGAAGTAATTTTCTCCAGCGGGACCAGGTTCTCAACCTCCAGGCGTCCGCGGCGCACCGCAAGTTCGACGCCTATGAAGCGCGAACGATCCAGATC
>JBKPKF010000011.1:0-19966 GCA_046730995.1 Pseudomonadota bacterium | reverse complement strand
ACCGGCGGAGCGACGAACTTGTTCTGGGTGAACACCGCGGCGCAGGGGACCGGACATCCGTCCTCGGTCGCCAATAACGCCATGTCGAACCGGCGCCGCTTGATCCCGGCGTGGCAGCCGGCGGCGACGAACCCCTCGGCGGCGGTGACGCTCATGGATAGACTCCGCACGCCGATAGTCCCGCGCCCTCGTCGAGGCCGAGCATCAGGTTCGCGCACTGGATCATCTGCCCCGCCGCCCCCTTGCCGAGATTGTCGATCGCCGCGATCCCGAGAATGCGGCCAGTCCGCTCGTCATAGCGGGCGGTCAGCTGCGCGCCGTTGGATCCGCTGACCCATTTGGTCGCGGGCGGCTCCGCTACGACGTGGACGAAGGGCTCGCCGGCATAGGCTGCGCGAAGGACACCCAGCGGGTCGGCCGGCCCCTTAGCCTCGCCATAGCAGGTCGCGAGGATGCCCCGGCTCATCGGTGCGAGATGGGGGGTGAACAGCAATGTCTCGCCCAGCGCCATTTCCATTTCGGCCGTATGCCGGTGGTTGAGGAGGCCGTAGGCCGAGAAGCTGCCGTCGGCCGTGTTGAACGCGGTCGCTTCCTTGAGCTCGCGCCCCGCCCCGCTGACTCCGGAAGCGGCATCGACAATGATGCTTCCGGGCTTCACCAGCCCCGCATCGACTAGAGGCTTCAGAGCGAGGATCGCCGCGGTCGCATAGCAGCCCGCCGCCGCAACCGCCTTGGCTCCGCGGATCGCTTCGCGGTTCAGCTCAGGAATACCGTAGACGAACGCGCCGAGTAGGTCGGGCGCGTGATGCGTATGGCCGTACCAGCGTTCGTAGGCCGCCGAGTCATCGAGGCGGAAGTCGGCGCCGAGATCGACGAATGGAATTCCCGCCGCGAGGATCACGGGCGCAATCTCCTGGCTCTTGCCGTGCGGAAGGGCGGCGAAGATCAGGTCAATCCCATCGAGGCTTCCCTCAAACCGCTCGACCGTTACACCCGGATAGGCGGGCTCAAGATGCGGATGGACCGCGCCGAGCGGCTGCCCGGCCTTGCTGTCGCCGAACAGCTTCACAGGCGCGAATTCAGGGTGCGCGGCAAGGCAGCGCAGCAGTTCGCCGCCGACATAGCCTGAGGCCCCGAGGATCGCCGTCCGAATCATGGGAGGGCGCATATCGGCGCGTTTGCATATTTATTCAAGTATGTGCATATTAATGCATATGACCGACGCACGCGACCAGCGCCTTCGAGCCATCGCGGACCTGATCCGCGCCGAGCCGCTCGGCAACCAGGAGGAGCTGGCCGACCGGCTTGCCGCGCTCGGGTTCGCGGTTACCCAGGCAACCATTTCGCGCGATCTCGAGCAGCTGGGCGCGGTCAAGGTCCGCCGTGACGGCCGGCTTTGCTACGCCCTTCCAGACCAGGTCATGCCCGCTTCAGCGGACGGCCCGGAGCTCGCGGCGGTCGTTCGCGACTGGGTGCGGTCGGTCGATTTCGCGGGCAACTTGGTGGTTCTGAAGACCCCGCCCGGATCGGCTCATTTGGTCGGGGTCGCGCTCGACTGCGCCGGGCTGCCCGATGTGGTCGGGACGATCTGCGGAGACGACACGATCTTCGTGGCGGTCCGTGACGCGGCCCGGGCGCCAGCCTTCGCGCGGCGGTTGCAGGGGCTTTAATTATCGCGCCAAAGTCGGGTGCAAAGACCACGGCCTCGCCCCGATTCAATCCGAACCGGATACATCGTCAACCAGGGTTTACGCCCAACCTGTTACGGGCACCCATTGAGGTGACGGCAATGCTTGGGCTGGAGGGCGGCGGCGGCAAAGACCCGCGGGCCGATATTCGTTCGAACGTCTTTCTGTCCGCTACTCTGTTGGCGGCGGGTGGTACGCTTCCCGTGCGGATTCGAAACATCTCTCCGACCGGCGCTCTCCTCGACGGCGCGGCCCTGCCGGCGGAAGGCTCCGTCATTCGCCTGCGCCGAGGCAGCCTGACTGTCGACGGAGAAGTCGTCTGGCAGAAGGACGGGCTGTGCGGCCTCCGGTTCGGCGCCGAGGTCGTCGTTAACGATTGGGTCCGGCGCACCGAGCACAATGGCCAGGCTCGCGTGGACGAGATGATTGCCCTCGTTCGAAGCGCTCCCAAAGCCTGTAGCGGAGCGGCCGGCGCTCAAAAGAGCGACGATAGCCTGCAATCGATCAGCGCCGACCTGATAAAATCCTGCGAGCGTCTCGCGAACCTGCCCGATGTGGTGGCCACGTGCAGCGATGAGATCCTCAGGTTGGACGCCATCGCTCAAAGGCTGACCAATTTCGTCGAGGCGGCCGGTAAAGCCGATGACGATCGGTCCGGCTCGGTCGCTGTCGGCACGCCTTAATGGCCGCAATGAGTGGAAAACGGACCTTCCGCTCAGCGGTCAAGGTCAACCCGCGGGTGACATGTTCCACCAGTTGAAGGCGTACAGAACCCAAAAAAGGGACAATGCAAGAACGGCCCCGCTTATCCAGCGAGGCCGTACGAAGATCATCGCGAAGTATACGATGATCCAGGCGTAATCGACGTACCAATCCCTCATGACGGCAGAGAACGATGCCCCCCGCTGGACGTCTCTAACGGTTCCGATGCCGATCCATGCCGCCAAGTAACAGGCATAGACACTCCAGAAGTACACCCGGTTCTCGTCGAAATAGCGCCGCAGGTCGATCCCACTTCCTGGAATTTCGTCTGGAAGAGTGGCGCACGCAGCCAAGAACAGGATGATCAGAACGGTGAAATAGGGAACGGTCGCGCCCAGCGTTGACCCGGTGAACGCGCGCCAGTTCCACCAGAAATTGAAGAGTTCGGTCAAGATGACGACGGCGGCGAGCGGGGAAACCCAATCCCAGCGGACGCGCGAGCGATTGCGCAAAAGTCGATGCAGGCTTGTTGCCATGTCCGCGATCGCTAGGCCGATCACGACGGCCACAAGAGCAGTAATGTACTCGAACGTGCTTATGGACCCACCCCCTCAAAAAGGGGATCGTTCCACGTTACGCCCATGCCCGCAATGGGCATTAGCCCAAGGTTGATGCGGCCTGACCTCAACGCAGGGCCGTTCGGGCGTTGCTTGAGCCCGAATTGCCGCTCGCAGAGGAAATCGCCCGCTTCAGTCCGCTCGGTCGCGACCCGGCTCATGGTCGAAGGTGAAGCCGAAGCGGACTCCGGTGCCGTGAAACTTGGCGCTGTCGGCCCGATACCAAATGCGGTTCACGCCCACCATCAGCCCGATTCCACCGCCGATCGGCTGGACCCGGCGATACTCGATATTGCTGTACTTGCCCTTTTCGGGTGTCGGCAGCCAAAGGGCGTCGTGAAGCGCAGTTCCGTGACCGAGCCAGAGCTGGTTTGTTCCGTAAGGATCCTGCACTTTGAGATTCACCAGATGTCCGACGCTGTGGCCGAGATGGTGAACATCGAAGGAGCTGAAGCGGTAACTGATCATGCCGCCGCGGAAATATTGCGCCGCCCCAAGCGACCATGACAGCGCGTCCACGCCGCCCCAATAGCGCGCATAGCGGCCGCCGACCGTAAGCACCGTCTGCGACAGCGGCTTGTAGCTGATGTCCTGGATCAGCTCGCGCGTAACGAACACCGGCTCGTCGCTGGCGATGCTCGCCGCGGTGCGCGTCGAGAGGCGCGAGCTCCAGTCATGAGCCACCGCGACACTGATGCGAGTGGCGTTGAACTTGTCGCCACCCGCCTTGCGCGATCCCTGCGCCAGACCCAGCGACACTATGGTGTTTCCGGTATCGATGCGGGTTTGCGCATTGACGATTCGGCGGCTGCCGAATGATCCGCTGTAGCTCAGATATTCGCCATCGACCGACGCGGCGATCTTCTTGAGATCCGGAATCGGCGCGGCATGGGCAGAGCCCGCAAACGCAAGCGCCAATGGCGCATAATGATAAAGTTTCATGATCAAGTCCCCCGGTCAGTACGCTTCGAGTTGTTGGGCGGGCCGATATCGGCCCGGCGGAAGGTTCTTTTCGATCGTGATTCGCGGCGCGAAGATCGACCCGGGCGCGACGACGCGGCCCGGCAGGATAATCACCTGGATGCCAAGCGCGGCGCGAGCGCCGATCAGGCAGCCGAGCTTTTCCAGCCCCGTGTCGACCGCTTCACCGTCGACCATCACTTTGACGGTCGCCTTGTCGAGCCGATGATTGGACGTTCGAACCTGCGCGCCCAAATAGGCTTCGCTTTCGATTTTCGAATCCGCGACGAAACATTGCGGGCCGATCGTCACTCGATCCTCGATGATCGCGTTCTTGATCTCGGTCGCAAATCCGATGCGCGTGCCATCGCCAATTCGTACCGGACCGCGGACGATGGCGAGGTTGCCAATCAGGCAATCGCTGCCGATTTCTATCGGCCCCTGGAGGTGGGCGCCGTGACAGATTTTCGTGCGCTCGCCGATGATGATCGGGCCGCGGCTGGCGTCCAGCGCAACCCCGTCGCAGATAAGCGCCGTCGGATCGACGATCAGGGACTTGTCCGGGTCGGGCAGCGCCGGCCACAGGTCCTGCTGTTCCTGGAGCTCACGCCACCACATGGGCGTACCTCGTCGGCTTGTCGCGGCTGAGCTCCCGACCGGTGATCAGGCCCCTGATGCCATGCGTGATCCATACTGCGTAGGCCAGGAGGAGGTAGAGGATCGCCAGCGGAGCCATCACCACGAGGCGCGCCTTGCGGTGGTGGAACGCGCTGATCGTCCCGAGAAACAGCACGCAGAAAACCCAGAAGGCAGGAAACAGGAGCTCGGCGCCCGCGATCGGACCGTTGGCCGGGATCGCCCGCGCCCAGGTGATGGTCGCCGTCCACAGCCCGAGTATGACAAGGGCGAACATCGGCAACATGCTGAACAGCCCAAACCGGCTGAAGAGCAGACGCCGGTGAAGCCGCATGCAAACGGCATATCCGCGAATCCAGCGCGTCCACCGGCGCCACTCTTCGCGCAGCGTGTGACATTCCTGCGGATAGACGATGCAGAAGCTGCTCTGGCGCACCTTGTAACCGCGCTCGACGAGCGTCCACGTGAGGTCGAGATCTTCGACCTTCGTTCGGTCGGAAAGGCCGACCTCGCGCAGAACTTCGGTCCGGAACAGCCCGCACGCTCCCGAAATCAGGAACGGCGCACCGCCGAGGATCTGCTGGAACGTGCGCTTGGCGATGATCATCGGCAGCTTCACCGTCGCCCGGATGTGGGGAAGGAGGCCGCCGGCACGAAGGTTCGATGAAGGAATGCCTCCGACCGCGTCGGCGCCATTCTCGATTTCGGCCAGCAGGAACCCGAGGTCATAGTCCCGCGCCGGAACGATCGTGTCGGCGTCCGTCAGGAAGACGTAGGGAGCCGTGACGTGGCTGAGGCCGTTCATAATGGCCCCGCCCTTCCCCGTGTTTTGCTGGCGCACGATAGTGAGCCTCGGCGTTCGCGCAGCAAGGTGCTCCATGACCTGGAGGGTGCGATCAGTCGAACCGTCGTCGACGCAAATAACCCGCTTGATGTAGCGATTGCGCAGCAAGCTAACGATCGTGCGCGCAACGCACGGCTCTTCATTGAACGCGGGCACGATCGCATCGATCGAGCCGACGTTTCGGCTGGGCGGAAGTCGCAGCAGCCGGCCGATCAAGAACAGGATCGAGGTGATCGACATCAAGAGAAAGAGTGCCGTCTTCATCGCCGTTCCTCAGAGGACAAGCTTGTAGGGGATGAAACTTTCGGTCTGGCCGAGATCGACCTGCACGCCACGAAAGTGCGCCGCGCTGCGGATCTTTTCTTGCTGCATGTACAGCCGGTCGCCCTGGCTGACGTGAAGCTTCAGGGCTTCGACCTTGGCCTCGATGAAGTCGTCGATCGGCTCGAACACCGTCGGCGTGAAGTTCGGGTAGGAACTCGGAGTTTCATAACCGAGGATCTGGCGCACTTGCCGGCACGCCACGACTGACGCTTCGTGCACCGTCCGATGGTCCTGGTGCCGGTCGAGGTGGAACATCGTGTAAACGCGATCGGGAATGAGCTTGCGGACATGTTCCTCGATGCATCCGATCAGCTCGTTCAAGCTCTCGTGCAGGCGAGTATCGACAAAGTCGTGCTGTGTGACGGAGGCAACGCCGAGCGCCTCGAGCGCGGCCTGCGTTTCGGCCGTGCGGTCGAACCCCGAGGGGCCGCCTTCCCTGCCGTCAGAGAATACGACCGCGTGGACGGCGACGCCGTTCGCACCGAGCTTGGCTAGCGTTGCGCCGCACCCGAGCTCCAGATCGTCTGGATGTGCCCCCAACGCCAACACGGTTTTAACCATATCCATATCGGACAATTAGGCCGCGGCGCCCTAACGCCCGGTTTTGAATCCATCCGGTTCGGAGCGATCTTGGGCAAACAGTTGTGTCGCATCAGCGGCTTAGCCTTGCGACTTGCCGCGCAGGCTGTAAGAAGCGGCCGGACGCAAGGGCCGGGGCGAAAAATGGAATCTTCCGAGGATCCTCGAGTGCAAGCGATGCACTATCTCACATTGGCGCTTGAGCTCCTCGATGAGAGCGACGCGCCGTCAGATATCGGCGCGCATATCGACGTTGCCGTCGACCGGCTCTCGGAAATCCTCGGCCAGTCCGAGGAAGCGTCTCATCAGGCAAGTCAATGAGGCCACACGGTCCTGAAATCCTGGACCTGACCTGCTCAGATGCTTTGTTTCTTGGAACCAAGCGTTGCGCATGATACTTTTTTAGCTGCTCGGTCCGATCGACTGCCCGGTGTTGCGCCGGCCGGAAGGAGCCACGCAAGTGCAGCGACGATTTGACCGCAGCTTCCGGGGAAAGCCTGGAAAGGCGGCGAGCGCCGGGTCGGAAAAAGACCCTCAAACCGGCGCTGCTCAACGTCAAATCCTGCGGGGATATGCTGACCAAATCCGCCACTCGCGCGATTTGCGGCACAAGTGGTTCGATCGAAACCTGTTCGGCGAGCCGGCGTGGGACATTCTCCTGACGCTCTACGTAATCGACAGCGATCGGCGCCGATTGAGCACCCGTGACCTCTCCAAGCACGCAAACCTGGCCCTGACCACCGCGCTGCGCTGGCTGGACTATCTGGAGGAGCAGGATTTGATCACCCGCAAGACCAACCCATTCGACCGGCGGGTGGTTTATGTCGAGATATCCAACAAGGGCCGCGCGGCGATGGACCATTATCTGGCGGAGATCCAGGTCGCGACCCTGTCCGCGGAAGGTGCGACGAACCAGTAGCATGCGCGAACGACCCGATCCGGAGCAATCGTGAATGGTTAGGAAGGAGCTTGCGGCTAAAAACCAGCTTATCCGTCCTGGCCCCACTGGGACGTGAGCCAAATGGAAAGCGCCCGCCGGCACTCATGCCGGCGGGCGCTTTTCTATTTTCATCGCTTGCGCCCAGGTCGCACGAGCTAAGTCATTGAAAGGCTGGTGGAGCTGAGGGGAATCGAACCCCTGACCTCTGCAGTGCGATTGCAGCGCTCTCCCATCTGAGCTACAGCCCCGCGCCACCGCCTTATGTTAAACCGGGGATCGATCCGGCCCCAAGCGAGCGGACCCACTAGCCGCTTGTTTCCCCCCTTGCAATCGCTTGTCCCGGGAGGGCTTCGGCTGGCCGATTTTGGGCTCAACATCGCCTTTCAAGAGGAACGGGCCAAATGGCCCAATCGTTTTCCTTTTGGTTTCGGCCCGCCATCCGGCTGGCCAGCTGACCCATGGGAGAAAATGTATGGCGTATGACCGTAACGATCCGCGCGACCATTCGCGCGACGAGCGCTCGCGATGGCGCGATGAGCGATATGAAGGACGCGAGCGCGGCTATCCGGGCCGCGACGAGCGCGGCTTCTTCGACCGCGCGGGCGACGAGATCGCCTCCTGGTTCGGAGATGACGAGGCCGAGCGGCGCCGCCGCGAGGACCAACGGATGGAAGGCCGCGACCGCGGCTGGTCGCGCGATCGCGACACTCGCCGCGACGAGGACCGCGGACGGTTCTTCGGCAGGGAGCGCGAGCGCGACCGTGACTGGGACCGCGGCTATCGCGGATATGGCGGCGAAGGATCCGGCCGCTCCTTCTTCTCCGAGCGCGAGGCGCCGGGGACCGAGCGCGGCTTCCAACCGATGTTCGGCGGTTATTCGGTGAGCGAGCCTCAGGGGCCGAGCGGCTATCGCAGCGATTATCGCCCGCGCGAATGGAGCGGCCAGCCCTATGGCGGAAGCGCTTCTTCGTCCCGATCCGACCCGCATTATGAATCGTGGCGCCGGCGGCAGCTCGACGAGCTCGACCGCGACTATGACGATTATCGGCGCGAGAACCAGTCACGGTTCGAGAGCGACTTCGGAAGCTGGCGCGAGCGTCGGATGCACAAACGTGGGCTTCTGGGCCAGATCCGGGAGCATATGGAAGTGGTCGGCAACGACGACGAACATATCGGAACGATCGACCGCACTGCGGGCGACCGGATCATCCTCGCCAAATCCGATCCCGAAAGCGGCGGCACCCACCATTCGCTGAGCTGCGTCGACATCGACCGCGTGGAAGGGGATAAAGTGATCCTCGACTGCACGGCCAGCGAGGCGAAGCAGCGCTGGCGCGACGAAAGCCGCGGCCGGGCGCTGTTCGAGCGCGAGGACCAGGGCGAGATGGGCGACCACGCCCTCAACCGCAGCTTCCAGGGCACCTATCGCTGATGCGATAGCGAGCTGAGCCTCCGCAGCGGGAGGCTTTACCGGCCCGGCGGTGCGCCCCCTCGCCGCCGGGCCTTTCATTTTTCGTCACCCCGGACTTGATCCGGGGCCTGCCTTCCTTTCTAGCGGACACAAGAAAGGCGGATCCCGGCTCGGGGCCGGGATGACGGAGGGATCAATGCCCAGAGCCTGGCACCTGATGAGCCGCCCGCAAGGGCTCCCCACGCAAGAGAATTTCGCGCTGAAGGACATCGCCCTGCCGCCAGTCGGCGATGGACAGATGCGAGTGCGCAACCTTTGGCTTTCGGTCGACCCCTACATGCGCGGGCGAATGAACGACGTGAAAAGCTACGTCCCGCCATTCGAGATCGGAGCGCCGATGGACGGCGGAGCGATCGGCGAGGTCGTCGAGAGCAAGGCCGAGGGTTTCGCGCCCGGCGATCTCGTGTCGCACATGGCGGGCTGGCGCGACGAAGCGGTGATCGATGCGCGGACGGCGAACAAGCTGCCGGAGCTCGGAGCGGCGCCGGAGCTGTTCCTCGGAGTGCTCGGAGTGACCGGCATGACCGCTTATTTCGGGCTGCTCGACGCGGCGTCGGCCAAGGAAGGCGATATCGTCTTCGTTTCCGCCGCGGCGGGCGCGGTTGGATCGGTCGTCGTCCAGATCGCCAAGGCGAAGGGGATGACGGTCATCGGTTCAGCCGGAGGCGAGGAGAAGTGCGACTTCGTCCGCTCGCTCGGCGCCGACCATGTCGTGGATTACAAGGCGGGCCCGGTCCTGAAGAGCCTCGCCGCTGCTGCTCCCAACGGGATTGACGTCTATTTCGACAATGTCGGCGGCGATCATCTCGACGCCGCATTCGCGCTGGCCCGGCAGAACGCGCGCTTCGCGATCTGCGGGATGATCGAGAGCTATAACGACCCCACCCCGGCCAGCTTCCGCTTCATCATGCGGGTCATCGCCATGCGCATCCGGATGAAGGGCTTCATCGTGTTCGATTATTTCCCGCGGATGGCGGAGTTTTACGCAGCCATGGGCCCGTGGCTGGCGAGCGGCGCGGTCAAGTCGCGAGAGACGGTCGTCGAGGGCCTCGAGAAGACTCCGCAAGCATTCCTCGGCCTGTTCGAGGGCGCCAATACGGGAAAGATGCTGGTTAAGCTCTAGAACTTGCAGGCGGCCGGGCTGGCGCCTTTCAATCCGCGCTGGAACGCCGCCATTCGCTCGGCCGACGAGCCGTGCGTGAAGCTGTCGGGAACGACATACCCTTGCGACTGCTTCTGGAGCGTGTCGTCGCCGACCGCCTCGGCCGCGCGCATCGCTTCCTCGGCGTCGCCCGCTTCCAGGATCGTGCCTTGGCTGTCGTGGGCGCTCGCGGCCCAGACGCCCGCGTAGCAATCGGCCTGGAGCTCGACCCGGACCTGGACCGCATTGCCCTCGGTTTCGCTCGCGCGCGCCTGGAGATTATGCGCCTGGTTCAGGATCCCCTGCAGGTCCTGCACGTGATGCCCGACTTCATGCGCGATGACGTAGGCCGCGGCCGCGTCGCCGGGCGCTCCGAAACGCTGCGACAGCTCGTTGAAGAAGCTCGGGTCGATATAAACCTTGGTGTCGTTCGGGCAGTAGAACGGCCCGGCCGCCGCCTGTCCGAGGCCGCACGCAGTCTGGGTTCCGCCGCTGTAGGCGACCATCGTCGTCGGTTCGTAGCGCGAGCCGCTCTTCGCGAAGATCTCGCCCCAGGTCTGCTCGGTCGAGCCGAGCACGCGAAGTAGGAATTCACGCGTTTTGGGATCGAGTGTCGATTGCCCGGCCGGGGCTGACTGCTGCTGGCCTCCCCCGGGCAGGATGCCGCCGCCTCCCCCGCCCAGCACGCCGAGCGAGCTCAGCAGGAAATAGCCGATGACCAAGACGACCACGCCGCCGAGCCCAAAGCGGCTCATCACCAGGGGAAGCAGGCATCCGAGCGCGTTGCCGCCGCCCATTCCACCAAGGCCGGAGCTTCCCTGCCCCGTCCGGTCCTCGAAATTACCGCTTTCGGGTTCGCCGCCGAGCCGCATGGTGGTTCTCCTGTTGCGCAGGCGTAATGCGCGGCCCCTAGCAGCGGTTGCAATTCAAGTCACAGGCGTCATTGCGGCGCTCATGATTCTTGAAGGTAAAGTAGCGCTCGTCACCGGATCGACGTCGGGCATCGGCCTCGCCATCGCCAGGGCGCTCGCGGCCGAAGGCGCGAAGCTGATGATCAACGGCTTCGGCGATCCCAGCGACATTCAGCGCGAATGCGACGAGTTGGGTGCGATCCACGACGGCGCCGACCTGTCGGACGCTGCCGCGATCGAGCGGATGATGAAGCGCTGCGCCGACGAGCTCGGCGGGCCTGACATCCTCGTCAACAATGCCGGAATCCAGCACGTGTCACCGGTCGAAAATTTTCCGGTCGAGAAGTGGAATGCGATCATCGCGATCAACCTCACCGCCGCTTTCCACACGACGCGCCTTGCGCTCCCGGGAATGAAGGCCAAGGGCTGGGGCCGGATCGTCAACACGGCGAGCGCTCACAGCCTCGTCGCGTCGCCCAACAAGTCCGCTTATGTCGCGGCGAAACACGGCATCGCCGGTTTCACCAAGACCATCGCGCTCGAGGCCGCGCGCGACGGAGTGACGGTCAACTGCATCTCGCCCGGATACGTCTGGACCACGCTGGTCGAGAACCAGATCCCCGATACGATGAAGGCGCGCAACCTCACCCGGGAACAGGTGATGAATGATGTGCTGCTCGCGGCCCAGCCGACGAAGCGCTTCGTCACCCCCGAAGAGGTCGCGGCATTGGCGCTGTTCCTCTGCCGCGACGAAGCCGCCTCGATCACGGGGGCCAATCTCAGCATGGACGGAGGCTGGACCGCCGCGTGAGCCGTCATTGCGAGGAGCCGGAGGCGACGCGGCAATCCAGTTGCGCCTCTGGATTGCTTCGCTACGCTCGCAATGACGTGAAAAGGCTTTTCTTCACCCTCCTCATCGCCCTTTCGGGATGCAACGTCGTCCACTCATCGGCAGGCATGATTCCGGAATGGACCCGCGATTGGCGGCAGGTCGCGACTGAGAGCGACCGCAAGCGGCTTCGCGACTGGCGCAAGTCGTTCACCGACGCGCTCGACGCGGCGCGCAAATCCGGCCACGCAGCAGACATCGCACGCGAGGGCGCCCTGCTCGACCCCGACAGCGCGCTCGGCGGCGGCCCAATTTCGAACGGAATCTACGCCTGCCGGGTGATCAAGCTCGGCGCCAAATCGGCGGGGATGCTCGATTATGTCAGCTACCCCGCCTTCGCCTGCCGGATCGAGCAGGAGCGCGATCTCCAGGGCTTTGCCAAGCTTACCGGATCGCAGCGCCCGGTCGGACTGATCTTCCCCGGCGATGCAATGCGCCAGATATTTCTTGGGACGCTCGTACTCGGCGACGAGCGCGAGGCGATGCAATATGGCCAGGACCAGACTCGCGACGTCGCCGGCTATGTCGAGCGGATCGGCGCCGCCCGATGGCGCCTCGTGATGCCCAGTCCGGCGTTCGAATCGCAAACCGACGTGATGGAACTGGTTCCGGCTTCTGGGGGAGTGCGCCGATGAAGAGGATTCTGCTAGTTGCCGCTGCCATGACGCTGTCCAGTCCCGGGTCGGCCGCCGCCGCTCTGTCCGACGCGATCCGCGCCGACATGCCGCAGCTCATGAACCTCTACCGCGACCTTCACGAACATCCCGAGCTCAGCATGCAGGAGGTGCGGACGCCTGCCCTGCTTGCCCCGGAAATGAAGAAGCTCGGTTTCCAGGTCACCGAGCATGTCGGCAAGACCGGCGTGGTCGCAGTGATGAAGAACGGGCCCGGGCCGGTGCTCCTTATTCGCGCCGACATGGATGCGCTGCCAGTCAAGGAGCAGACCGGGCTCGCGTTTGCATCAAAGGCGACGGGCAAGCTTCCTGACGGCACCGACACGCCGGTGATGCATGCCTGCGGCCACGATACCCACATCACGACCTGGCTCGCCACGGCAAAGCGCCTGTCCGCGATGAAAGATCAGTGGTCCGGCACGCTCGTCATGATCCTGCAGCCCGGCGAAGAGCGCGTGATGGGCGCCAAGGCGATGCTCGACGACGGGTTGTTCACCCGCTTCCCCAAGCCCGATTATCTTCTCGCTTTCCATGACAGCGCGACGCTTCCCGCGGGAGTTATCGGAGTCGTTCCGGGTTACGTTCTCGCCAACGTCGACACGGTGAACATCGCCGTTAAGGGCCTGGGTGGCCACGGGGCGTACCCGCAGAACACCAAGGATCCGATCGTCCTGGCATCGCGTATTGTCACCGCGCTGCAAACGCTCGTCAGCCGTGAGAATAATCCCCTCGATCCCGCAGTAGTCACCGTCGGCAGCTTTCATGGCGGGACCAAGAGCAACATCATTCCGGACGAGGCGAAGCTTGCGCTGACGGTTCGAAGCTACAAGCCTGAGACTCGCAAGCTGCTGCTCGATGGCATTTCGCGGATCGTTCGTGGCGAAGCGATCGCCGCTGGAATGCCCGAGGATCGGATGCCGACGGTCGAAATCGAGCAGCCCTCGGCCGATGCGACCTTCAACACGGCAGAGCTTTCGGCGCGGCTGACCAAATTGTTCACGGGCCATTTCGGAGCCGACCGGGTCACTCAGCCCGAGCCGGTGATGGCGGCGGAGGACTTCAGCCGCTTTTGGCTCGCCGACAAGTCAAAGCAGAGCGTGATCTTCTGGGTCGGCGGCGTTCCCCAGGACAAGTGGAACGCGGTGAAGGGCGACACTCTGAAGCTGCCCGCGCTGCACAGCCCTTTCTGGGCTCCGGACGCCGAAAAGGTGATTTCCACCGCGACCGAAGCCATGACGATCGCGGCGATCGACATCCTGAAAAAGGGCTAATTCGGCGCGGATTGCCCGCGCGTTCACCACTTATTTGTAAAGTTTAGCGACACCCCAGCCCATGTCGGCTGATTTGACAGGTACCCGCCAGTGAACGGGCTGATCGCTTTCTGGAGCTACGCGCTCGCGGCGTGCTCCTTTGCGTCGATCGTCCTGTGGCGCGCGCGCTCGCGCGGTGATCGGCCCGAAAAGCTGCTGCTCGCCGCCTGCGCGGGGACCGCGATCTGGGCATCGGTCGCGGCGGCCTGGGGCCGGACAGACCCAATGACGATGACCTTTGGAACGGTGCGAAACCTCCTTTGGGTCATGCTGCTGTATGACATGTCGGGAGGCGTGCGAAGCACCGCACTGAACGGCCTTCGCCTCGTGTTCGGCGCTGTCGCGCTGTCGATCGGGCTGCACTTCGCGCTCAGCGCCCTGCTGTTCATCTCACCGATGACCGGAGACCAATTCAACGACGTGCTGACGACCGGGAGCCTGCTCAGGATCCTCACGTCAGCGGGTGCGCTGGTGCTGGTTCACAACATCTACGGCCAGGCGGCAGCCGAAAGCCGGCTGAGGATCCGGGGACCGATGCTCGGGCTCACTTTGATGTGGGGCTACGACCTCAATCTCGCGACCCTTGCGTACCTGCAAGGATCCTATTCGTCGAGCGTCGACCTGCTGTTCCAGGTGCGGGGCGCGTTCATGGCATTCATCGCGCCATTGTTCGTGGCGACCGCGGGCCTCAAAAGTTCGCTCAAGGTCAAGCTCTCGCGAGCGGCCACCTTCCAGTCGCTCTCGTTGCTCGGCATCTGCATCTATCTCGCGACGATGGCGGGACTAGCGACGGCCTTTCGGCGCACCCGCTGGGACTGGGCGACCGCCAGCACGTCGGCGCTGCTCTTCACGATGATCGGGGGGGTCGGGGCGCTGTTATTGTCGCCGTGGGCGCGCGGCTGGATGAAGGTCAAGCTTTCCAAACATCTGTTCGAGCACCGCTACGACTATCGCACCGAATGGCTGCGATTTACCGATACGATCGGCCGATCGGGCGAGGACGCAGCGCCGCTGGCCGACCGTATCATCAAGGGTTTCACCGACATTGCCGACGCGCCCGGCGGCCTGCTGCTTACGGCCGACCCCGGCGGAGCAATCGCGACCGCGGCGTCGTTCAACTGGCCGGGAGCGAACTCTCCGGCAGGAGAAATCGAGCGCGATTCGCGATTCTGGGCCGAGGTCGAGAGTCGCGGGCGAATTATCGAATTCGACGCGCTTCGCGGTGGCTATGGACTCGCGGAGGACCGCTCGCTGCCGACACCCCAGTGGATGCTCGACGATCCTTCGGTTTGGGCCGGAGTTCCGCTCATCCACCACGACCGCCTGGTGGGAATCGTCGTGCTCGCCGCGCCGGAATATCGCCGTCCGCTCGATTGGGAGGATTTCGACCTCTTGCGCACCGCCGGCCGCCAGGCGGCAAGCTCGCTCGCCGAGGCCCACGGGCAGGAGGCCCTGTCGAACGCACAGAGGTTCGAGGAATTCAACCGGCGCTTCGCCTTCATCCTTCACGACGTGAAAAATCTCGTGAGCCAGCTCTCGCTGGTCGCGCGCAATGCCGAGCGCCACGCTGACAATGCCGAGTTCCGGGCTGACATGGTCGCGACGCTCAAGAGTTCGGTCGGCAAGATGAACGACCTGCTTGCGCGCCTGTCACCGCGCTCCTCCTCCCGCGTGCAGCGTATCGAGCCGCAGCCTCTTCGCCCGACCCTGACCGCCGCCATCGCGGCCAAACGCGGCGAACACGACGTCAAGTTGATCGGCGACGCGAGCCTTTGGGCGGAATTCGACGGCTCGGCGCTGGAGCAGGCCGTGGGCCATCTCATCCAGAATGCAGTGGAGGCCTGCTCGCCGACGCTTCCGGTTAAGGTGCGCGTTTCGCTCCAGGATCGAAACGTTGCCATCGCCATTGCCGACAAAGGCGTCGGCATGGATTCCGATTTCCTGCGCAATCGGTTGTTCCAGCCTTTCTCCTCCTCCAAGCCGAGCGGGTTCGGCATCGGCGCGTTCGAAGCGCGCTCGCTGATCGCTGCCATGGGCGGCCAGCTCGGAGTGGACAGCAGCCCGGGCAAAGGAACGACCTTCACCATCCTGCTACCCGCCGCCGAGGCGGACTCCGAACCGGTTAGGAAACGCGCATGACGGACGACGCCAATCTCCCCGTGCTCCTCGTCATTGAGGACGATGAAGGCCTGCAGCGCCAATTGAAATGGGCGTATGACGGCTATCGGGTGGTCGCGGCCGGTGATCGCGCGCAGGCGATCGATGCCTTGCGTCTTCACGAGCCCGCCGTGGTCACTCTGGACCTCGGCCTTCCGCCCGACCCGGACGGGGTTGAGGAAGGTTTCGCGACGCTTCAGGAAATCCTGCGTTTGAAGCCCGACACCAAGGTCATCGTGGCGAGCGGGCACGGCGCCCGCGAAAGCGCGTTGAAGGCGATTTCGCTCGGGGCTTACGACTTCTACAAAAAGCCGGTCGACATCGACGATCTCGGATTGATCGTCGCCCGTGCGTTCCACCTGCACGACATCGAACAGGAAAACCGCCGCCTCGAAGGCGACGGCGGAAGCGCGAGACTCGGCACGATCATCAGCTGCGCGCCCGAAATGATGAAAGTGGCGAAGACGATCGAGCGAGTTGCGAGCGCCGCTGTCTCCGTCATGCTGCTGGGCGCAAGCGGCACCGGCAAGGAATTGCTCGCTCGCGCGGTCCACGAAAAGAGCGGGCGCAAGGGCGATTTCATCGCGATCAATTGCGCCGCCATCCCCGAAAACCTGCTCGAAGCCGAGCTATTCGGATACGAGCGAGGGGCGTTCACGGGCGCGGTCAAGTCGAACGTCGGAAAGATCGAACTGGCGCAGGGCGGGACATTGTTCCTGGACGAGGTCGGGGACATCCCGCTTCCGATTCAGGTCAAGCTCCTGCGCTTCCTTCAGGAGAGGGTGATCGAGCGCATCGGCGGACGTCAGCCAATCGCTGTCGACACGCGCGTCGTCTGCGCCACCCATCAGGACCTCGAAGGGATGATCGCCAAAGGGCTTTTCCGCGAGGACCTTTATTATCGCCTCGCCGAGATCGTGGTGAAGATTCCTTCGCTCGCCGAACGGCCGGGCGACGCCGTCCTTTTGGCGCGACATTTCGTCAATCGCTTCGGCCGCGAGCTCAATCCAAAAGTCCAGGGTTTGTCGAGCGACGCACTCGCTGCGATCGACGCCCACGCCTGGCCGGGAAATGTGCGCGAGCTCGAAAATCGCATCAAGCGCGCGGTGATCATGGTCGAGGGCCGCACCATCGGCGCCGATGACCTCGATCTTCCGGGCAGCGCCCCCGAAGAGCCCGAAGCGATCAATCTGCGCTCGGCACGCGAAGTCGCCGATCGGCGAGCGATCCGCCAGGCAATGAGCCGCACGGACAACAACATCTCGGGGGCGGCTAAGCTACTCGGGATCAGCCGGCCGACGCTGTACGATCTGCTGAAGCAATATCGTCTGCAGGCGTAGCTGTACTTTCGACGAGCGGATTTGCGGGCGGCAACTCGCGCGCTAAGGTCCCGGGCTTCCTTTCCGCAGGCCTACGGGACTCAATCCATGGATCGTCGATCATTCCTCGCCACCGGCGCGACCGTCGCGCTTCTTCCGCTCACCGAAGCTCCGGCTTTTGCCGCGATCACCAAGCCCGGCAGCAGTGACGCTCGCCTCAACCAGACGTTCGAGGACATCTTCCAGGAGCGCGTCAAAGACTCTCCTGAACTCGCCAGCTCGCTGGGTCTCGACAAGGGACCGAATGCAGCGCTGAAATCCAAATTCGACACCGCTCCGGTCCAAATCCAGCGCAACAGGAATTTGGCGCGGAACCGCCGAGCGATCACGAGACTGAAGGCGTTCAGCCCGGGAACGCTGTCGGAGGCCGCGAAGCTCAATCGCGAGGTCGTGCTCTATTCGCTCGAAACGGCGATCGCGGCACCGAGTCGCTGGAATATCGGATCGGCGCAGGGGCCGTACACGATCACCCAGCAGGACGGCGCTTATTTCGATTACCCCGATTTTCTCAACACCACCCACACGATCGAGAACTCAGCAGACGCCGACGCCTATCTATCGCGTCTTCAGCAGTTGGCCACCGTGCTGGACAATGACACGTCGGAGCAGCGCTTCCAGGCCGGACGCGGGTTCCTTGCGCCCGCATGGTCGATCGATCTTGCGCTCGGGCAGCTCAGCAAGCTGCGCAATGCCGCTCCGGAAGCGAGCACGATGGTCGATTCCATCGCCAAGCGCACGGCCGCGAAGGGCATTGCCGGCGACTGGAGCCGACGTGCGACGGACATCGTTGCCAAGGCGGTCTATCCCGCGCTCGATCGGCAAATCGCGGCTATGGAGAAGCTGAAGCCGACGACCCGGCCCGGTGACGGCGCGTGGCGCTTGACCGACGGCCCCGCGATCTATGCCGAGGCGTTGCGGCAGGCGACGACCACCAACTTCTCGCCGGCCGAAGTGCACCAGATGGGCCTGCAACAGGTCGCCGACATCTCCAGCCAGATCGATGCGATCTTGAAGGGCCAGGGCTATACGCAGGGCAGCGTCGGCGAGCGCATCGCAGCCCTCAACAAGGACCCGAAGCAGCTGTACGCGGACAGCGATGCCGGCCGGGCGGAGCTGCTCGCCAGCCTCAACACGGGCGTCAAGGATATGTATGGCCGCCTGCCCGCGGCATTTGCGACGCTGCCCAACGCACCACTCGAAATCCGCCGGGTGCCGATCGAAATCCAGGATGGCGCATCCAATGGCTACTACCGCCGGGCAGCGCTCGACGGATCGCGGCCAGCGATCTACTTCATCAACCTCAAGGATATGGGCGACTGGCCGAAGTTCACGCTTCCGACGCTCAGCTATCACGAAGGCGTCCCCGGCCATCACCTTCAAATAAGCATTTCCCAAGAATCGAAGGATATCCCGACGCTTCGCAAGCTTGGTTTCTTCTCGGCTTATTCGGAAGGATGGGCTCTGTACGCGGAACAGCTCGCCGATGAGCTCGGAGTCTATAAGGACGACCCGCTCGGCCGAGCGGGGTTCCTCCAGTCCTTCCTGTTCCGTGCAGCGCGACTGGTAGTCGACACGGGGCTTCACACCAAGCGCTGGACCCGCGAACAGGCGACCGATTACATGGTCCGGACCACGGGCTTCGCCCGCCCGCGATCGCAGCGCGAAGTCGAGCGCTACTGCGTCAGCATCGGCCAGGCGTGCAGCTACAAAGTCGGCCACATGGCATGGGTTCGAGCGCGCGATGAATCGAAGAGAAGGCTCGGCGACCGGTTCGACATCAAGCAGTTCCACGAGGTCATCCGCGAAGGTGCGATGCCGCTCTCGATGCTCGAGCGGCGAATCCGCGAGCGCGATTCGGCTCTTCTGGGCGGCTCGCAGCGGACGGAGCGAGGTTAGGCTCGGGCGAGCGTCTCCGCCATTTCTGCAACTTCCAGCCAGCGCAGTTCGGACGCTTCGATCTCCGTGCGGTTGCGGGCGATCCGTTCGGTAAGTTCGGCGAAACGGTCGGGGTCGCGGGCGTAAAAATCAGGGTCGTGCAGCGCCGCCTCGTCGGCAGCGACCTCCGCTTCCAGCCTTTCAATCTCGCCGGGCAGCCGGTCGTAATCGCGCTGGTCCTTGTAGGATAATTTCTTGTTCCCCTGCGAAGGCAGGGGTCCAGATCTTTCTTCTTTAAACGCTTCGCGCGTCTGGGCTCCTGCCTTCGCAGGAGCACGCACGGCTTCGTACCTCTTCCTGACCCAGTCCTCGTAACCTCCCGCGATCACGTCGACCTTGCCCGAACCGTCGAGGCCGAGCGTAATCGTCACCGTCCGGTCGAGAAAATCGCGGTCGTGGCTGACGATCAGAACCGTCCCATCATAATCCGCGATCACCTCCTGCAAGAGGTCGAGCGTCTCGAGATCGAGGTCGTTGGTCGGCTCGTCGAGCACCAGCAGGTTCGCCTGGCGAGCAAACTCGCGCGCAAGCAACAGGCGTGACCGCTCGCCGCCCGACAGCGATCCGATCGATGCATCGGCCAGCGCGGGGTCGAACAGGAATTCCTTCAAATAGCCCTTGATGTGCTTCTTCGACCCGCGCACTTCGATCCAGTCGCCCCCGTGGGCGAGCACGTCGCGAACGCGCTTTTGTGGCTCCATCAGCTTGCGCTGCTGGTCGATGACGATCCCCGACAGCGTCTTGGCCACCGTCACCGTCCCGCTGTCGGGCGCGAGCTCGCCGGTCAGAAGGTTCAGCAAGGTCGTCTT
>JBKPKF010000010.1:0-11009 GCA_046730995.1 Pseudomonadota bacterium | reverse complement strand
AGCGCCACAACTTCAGCGCCACCGCCCGGTACAGCAACCCGGTATCCATGTGGGGCAAGCCGAGATGCTTCGCCAGCGCTCGAGCGATCGTGCCTTTGCCGCTCGCAGCGGGTCCGTCGACTGCGATGACGAGATTGTCGGTCGGAGCGCGGTCCCTGCCCATCTTGTTGCGGCGCTTTGACAGCGCCATATCCCTATGGCAAGGCGCGCCGCCGAACGCTGGGCGCTGCCCGCGACGAACGTCATTTTTTACTGGAGTTGAAGCCCTCATGGTGAAGCCCGAATGGGGCGCCAAGCGCACTTGCCCCAAGTGCTCGACCCGTTTCTACGATCTCGGCAAGGAGGATCCGGTTCACTGCATCAGCTGCGGGACCGATTTTGTCCCCGAGCCCGTGCTCAAATCGAAGCAGCCGCTTGCCTTCGAAGTCGCCGCGCCTGTCGTCGCCAAGGAACCGGCCGCGGACGACGAGCTCGAGGCCGAAGATCTGGCGGTTGACGAGGACGCCGAAGTCAGCGCCGACGAAGAGGTCGATCTCGATACGGGAGACGATGATCTTGGAGTCGAGACCGCGGGGGAAGACGACGACAGCTAGTCGCAAACACGACCGCTATATTTCCCCCTTTTCCAGCGGGGGAGGTTTCGCCTAAGGGCTTGAAGACGTGGGGCCGTAGCTCAGCTGGGAGAGCGTCGCAATGGCATTGCGAAGGTCAGGGGTTCGATCCCCCTCGGCTCCACCAACTCCCAGAAATCGGCTGATCTCCTAGGAAATTTGCGGACTTCCGTCCTCCGGATGCTTGCCGCGTAATTAACCATCCCCGTAAGCCAAATCTGAAGCGGTCAGGGTTAACGCCTCGTCCACCACGTTAGCCGGCTCTGTCGGAAGCGCGGCAGACTGACGAAGTGGGGAAACCGAGACAATGAAAAAGATTGCAATCGCCGGCGCAATTGCCGCGCTGGGCTTTAGCAATGCTCCGGCCTTGGCGGTCACTCCGACAACGCAGGCAACTGCGACCGCGAGAATCTACAAGCCGCTCACCATCTCCTTCGTCCAAAATCTCGATTTTGGCACGATCGTCCTGTCGGGCGCCGGGGCATGGTCCGGCCAGGTGGTCAGCATGAACCAGACGGGGACCGTCAGCTGTGGCAGCGGCAACGTGACGTGTTCGGGCGCTCCGCAGCCGGCGAAGTACCATCTGGTTGGTACAAGCAATGCGATCGTTACCATCAGCGCCCCCTCGTTCAATTTGACGAACGGCGCCAACAGTCTCGCATTTACGCCCAACGCTCCGGCTACCGTAAACCTCGGCGCGAGCGGTTCCACCACGGGCGTTGACTTCGGGATTGGCGGCTCGATCACACTCGCGTCGACTACGGTCGACGGCGTGTACTCGGGAACATTCGCAGTAACCGCCGATTACCAGTAATCACGCTGCGCCCCGCTCGCTTAGCCATCCCGCAATTATTTGGATCGGAATAGGCGATTCGAAGACGAGCCCGCAGTGGTGCCCGTCAGTCCACCTGACGTAAGTCCTAAGTCCAGGCAGGTTGCGGAGGACGAGAATGGCCGCGCCTTCGGTCTCGATCGGCCTTCGGGTCCGAATCTTCGCACCGGTTGTGGAAAGATCGCAGAGCTCTGCCGCATATGTCCGACCACCTGTCCTCAGCGTGGCCCGCGCCCGCGCATTGATTCGTGGGGACGAACGACGCCGATCCGGCGATATCATCTGCCGCACGCGCAATAGCGTGCCAGGGTCCAAACCCTTTTCGAATGTAATCCCCGCGTTCCCGTCACGAACCCAGGCTGCCCGCCCCTGCATAGCATCTTCGTCGCCAACCCGAAGACTAACCGCGGTTCCCTCGTGCAGGGGTGAATAGAGCTTCACTTGCACCCCTTTGGACGAAATATTCTTCAGGAGGCAGAATGAGGCATTCCCCTCAATCTCGAGAAGCCCAACTCTCAGCACTAACGTATGCCGCTCCTGCAGACGCCGGTCGGTCAGCTGTGTGGGGTAGCGTTCGGTCTTGAGAAGTGCCTTGCGCATCAGAGCGTTCTCCTTGCGCGGCCTTCTCCCCTGAAATGGTTCTGCTTCCGTGAAGGAAAGCTCCGAAGTGAACGATATCAGTTCCGCGGCCAGTGTCCCAAGGGCCCTGTTGGTGCCTGCATTAATTTCGGGTATGTGGCAGATGAGTTAACGTTAAATTGTCGGCGTGGGGGCAGCAATGAACATGGTTGGAGAGGTCGAGGCTTCGGCAACGGTCGAGCGCATTTCGCTGCCTTCCAAAGAGACACCTGTGTCTGACGAGCTTTCCAAATTGACGTCGATCTTGCACGACATCTGTCCTCCGGACGCGCTCATCGGTTTCGAGTTTGACGGCAGGCTGCACGTGCATATCCAACTACGGCGCTTTGAGGATGTTACGAGATTGGAGGTGGCCCTGCCGTCCGTCTGCGGAGGGATATTTAGCGATGTCCAGCACGGTCAGGTTGGGCGTCACTCATTCCTGCATCGGGTGAGCGCTTTGGTCGCCCGTTAGCGGCGTCTAACCGCGCTGAGCCATGATCTGAGCCCGCGTCCTGCGGGTTCGCGATGGTGCCGGGGGCGCCAGCCTCAGGGCCTCGTTCCGGATGCAATGTTCGAAACCGATCCAATCGACGCGCTCGCGATGACGGCCTGCGTTGCGATTGCACAGTTCGACCCGCCATGAGGGCGGATTGTACTTGCGGACAAATTTGAGCGATCGCTTCCTGGCGTCGTCTTGGCGGTTCATGCACCGCGACTCCCACCGGCAGACGAAGCCGATGTTGAGGAAGACCGGATCGTAGAGCGGAGGGACTGAAATGGTCCGCGCGTCCGAAGGGCTGGAAGCCGTTCCGAAGAGCAATATTGCCACGGCGATGGTCCATCGCATCGGCTATCTATCTGACAAAAAGGGATTGGGGGGCAAGAGTCTGGCGTCTTGACGGCGTTCGATGAGGGCGACCGATGCGTTCGGGCAACTTGTCCGAGCGCGGAGAATTGGCCTGGACCCGCTGGTTTTGCGCCCCACTGTATTGACACGATAATACACCTTGGCCTATCGTCCCGCCGACAGGTGGAGGATAAACTATGTACTCTCAACAAGAGCTCGATGACGCGGTTGCAGCGGGCGTGATCAGCGCCGCTGCGGCGGACGCGCTTCGGGCGTATCTCGAGCGGCAACGCTCGATCGCGATTCCCGATGAGGAGCAATTCCGGCTCATCACGGGCTTCAACGATATTTTCGTGTCGATCGCTGCGGCGATCCTATTGTTTGCGGTCGGCTGGATCGGACAATCCATCGGCCGGTCCACGGGCGTGGTCATCGATATTAACGGGCCATCGCCATTGGCCCCGCTCGCGGTTGCCGGAACAGCATGGGGACTCGCCACATTTTTCACCGCTAAGCGAAGGATGGCCTTGCCGTCGATCCTGCTTCTGCTGTCATTCGTCGGCGGCGTGTTCGCCACGGCCGCTTTCGGGCTCATCCTGGCGATCGGCCCCGATGCGGTCGACAATAATGTCCCGATGGCGGGGGTAATTGCGGCCGTCTCCGGTGCGGTCGCGGCTGCTGCGGCGTGGCTGCACTGGCGGAGCTTCCGGGTCCCCATCACCGTCGCGGCCGGCGCCGGCTCGGTCGCGGCGATCGCGGTCGGCCTGCTCATTGCGGCGCTCGGCGACAATGCCGAGCATGCCAAGAATTTGATCCTCGGCTTCGTGCTCGCCCTGGGCATTGGAATGTTCCTGTTCGCCATGTGGTGGGACGGATCCGACCGCGAGCGCGTAACGCGCCGTTCTGACGTGGCCTTCTGGCTGCATCTGCTAGCGGCTCCGATGATCGTTCATCCGGTCTTCACCCTGCTCGGCCTGAACAATGGGACCGCAAGCCTTGGCGAGGGCTTGGTCGTTGTGCTGCTCTATGTCGCACTTGCGGTGACCGCGCTGGCGATCGACCGCCGGGCGCTGCTCGTGTCCGCGCTTGCCTATGTGCTTTATGCGCTGTCGGAGCTGTTCAAGCAGTTCGGCGCGGTCGAACTCAACATCGCGCTGACGGCCCTGGTTATCGGCTCCGCGCTGCTCCTCCTGTCGGCCTTCTGGCACCAGGCGCGTGGAACAATCGTCCGGCCGCTTCCGGCCAATCTCAAGAATCGCCTACCGATCCTCGATCGGCAACCGATTCCGGTCAGCCAACAAGCCGCATAAGACGGCGTTCGAGCGGGGCCAGCACGCCCGCAAGGTCGTGCCCCCGCTTGAGGACCTGGCCATGCTCGCTGACGAGTGAAAACGCCCCTTGCTTCAACCGCAGCGAGGGGCGTTTCTCTATCCGGACTTCCGGATGTTCAGAGTGCCGCCGGAAGGCCGCGAAGATCGCGATGTCCGGATCAATCCGAAGTGCATAGTCGCGCCAATAACCAGCCGCGACCATCCGGCCATAAAGATCCAGAATTCGCATCAATTCCCTGCGGTCGAAGCTGGCAATCTGGCGCCGGTCCCAGGCACTTGGGAACGGCGCAACGACGCTCAAGCGCTCTTGGCCTTCGGCTGCGGCTGGCGAGTGGTCTTGAGCACTTTCAGCTCTTTGCGAAGCTCTTCGATCTCGTCCTCCAGCTCGGCGAGTCGAGCGCGTATCGGATCGACGTCCTCGCCGCACGGAGTGCCGTAGGGCATGAATCCCGGGCTGTAATGAATCGCGTCGATCGGAACCGGCTTGGCGGGAATGCCGACCACCGTTTGCCCAGCCGCGACATCCTTCGTGACAACCGAATTGGCGCCGATCTTCGCGCCTTCGCCGACCTCGATCGGACCAAGCACCTGAGCGCCCGATCCGATCACCACGTTCGATCCGATCGTCGGATGGCGCTTGCCGCCGACGCCTGTGGTCGGATTGGTCCCGCCGAGAGTGACATGCTGGTAGATCGTCACATCATCGCCGATCTCGGCACTCTCGCCGATCACGCTGAATCCATGATCGAGGAAGAATCTCTGGCCGATCTTCGCGCCGGGATGAATGTCGATACCCGTGAGGAAGCGCGCGAAATGATTGATCAGGCGCGCAAGAAAGAAGAGCCGGCCCTCCCACAGCCAATGGCCGGCGCGGTGAAGCGCAAGTGCCCATACGCCGGGATAAAATAAGACATCCCAGCGCGAGCGCGCCGCGGGATCGCGCGATTTTACGGAGTCGAGATAGCCGATCAGCCCGGATTGCAAGTCGCGGTCTCTTCTTGTTTGTCTCGGCTCAATCTAGGTGCAGGCCGCCGCAAATGCTAGGCTGACAAGTGGACATGCGTTCCGACCCGCCCGTTGGGGTGTGCCGTCGCATGACCGTAACAGGGTGGAGCATATCATAGGCGCATCGATCTTCGCCGATCCGGCGGTCCTCATTCCCTTCATCCTGATCGGCTTTGCGGCGCAGCTTGTCGATGGCGCCCTGGGCATGGCCTACGGACAGATCTCGAGCACCTTGCTCATCAGCCTCGGCGTCCCGCCGGCCGCAGCCTCGGCCGGAGTTCACACAGCCGAGACGTTCACCACCGCCGTTTCGGGGATCAGCCACGTCGCGCACCGCAATGTCGACTGGCGCTTGTTCGCTCGCCTCGTGGTGCCGGGAGTGATCGGGGGCATCATGGGGGCTTATGTGCTGACCTCCGTCGATGCCGATGTCGCGAAGCCGTTCGTGCTCGTCTACCTAACGGGGCTCGGCCTCTACCTCTTTTATCGCGGGATCATGCACCGCCATACTGAGCGGCGGCCGCGGATCGTCTCGCCGCTCGGCCTCCTCGGCGGCTTTCTCGATGCCGCGGGCGGTGGCGGGTGGGGCGGCATCGTAACGTCGAACCTGCTCGTTCAGGGCAGCAACCCTCGCAAGACGATCGGGACGGTCAACACCGCCGAATTCTTCGTAACGGTCACCATCGCCGCGACGTTCCTGGCAGCGCTTGGGTGGGAAGCCTTCACCATCGCGACCACCGGGCTGCTGATCGGAGGAGTATGCGCAGCGCCGTTCGGCGCGTGGATCGCCAAACGGGTGAATCCCGACACCCTGCTGACCTTTGTCGGAGCATTGCTCACGGCCGTGAGCTGTTTTGGGCTCTATCGTGTAATCGCGACCTAACCGAGTTCCCGCGCGCCGCTAGTGAAAATCGGCTAATTCAATTATAGCAGATGAATTGATTGGGAATCTCGATTGATGACCGTCCATCTGCCGACCATCAAGCAGCTGCAATATCTCATCGCGCTGCGCCAGCACGGCCATTTCGGAAAGGCCGCTGAGGCTTGCTTCGTCACTCAATCGACCCTTTCGGCGGGCTTACGCGAGCTCGAAACCTCGCTGGGGATCGTATTGGTCGAGCGCACGCGGCGTGTCGTTCGGTTTACGGCGCTGGGCGAAAAGATCGCCGACAAAGCGGTTCGCGTACTACGCGAGTCGGAGGAACTCGCCGAGTTGGCGCGGGCGGAGGGCAAGCCGCTTCATGGCGAGCTCCGCATGGGAGTGATCCCGACCATCGCGCCGTTCCTTCTGCCGGCCATGCTGCCGCGTCTTCGCAAGCAGTGGCCCAGCCTCAAGCTCTATTTGCGCGAGGAGACCAGCCAGGCGGCGTGCGAAGCCCTCCATCGCGGCCAACTCGATTGCGTGCTTCTTGCGCTACCCTATCCGTGCGGCGACGTCGAAGCGGCTCCGCTGCTCGACGACCGTTTGTTCATCGCCTTCCCCGATGGCGAGGCGCCGGGCGCCTCAGCGGTCGAAGTGGACTCCATCGACGAAAACCGGATGCTTCTGCTGGAGGACGGGCATTGCCTCAAGGACCATGCACTCGCCGCCTGCAATCGCCCGGACTTGCGCGCCCACGCCGCGATGATGGGGACGTCGCTCCACACGCTCGTCCAGATGGTCGACAACGGATTGGGGCTGACGTTCATTCCCGCAATGGCCATCGAAGCCGGAATTCTGGAGGGAACGCGGGTCAACGCGAGACCGCTTCGATCAGATCATGGCTTCCGCCGCGTCGCCTTAATCTGGCGCCGATCGAGCGCTCGGGAGAACGAGTTCCAGCTGCTCGCTGGCGCGCTCCGACGGATCATCCAGGATCTCGTTCCCGAAATCGACGTACAGGCGCTCGAGCCGGCCTGATCTTCGTTGCGGCTATCGCCGCGGCGCTCCGGGGGAGTGGGGAGGGGGTGGAGCGCCGCGGCGGACCGAACCCGGATCAGCCCGCCGGTTCGAGCTCGCGCTCGGTGGCGGTGTCCTGGGCCGTGTTTCGGGCGAGATCGAAGCGGTCGGCGTTCATCACCTTGGTCCAGGCCTTGATGAAGTCGCGCACGAACTTCTCCTCGTTACCGCGCTCGGCATAGACTTCCGCCGTGGCACGCAATTGGCTGTTCGAGCCGAAGATGAGGTCGGTCCGACTCGCGCGCCATTTCTCCTGACGACCGCCGCGGTCGTAGCCGATGAATTCCTCGTCGCCGCTCTCGTCGACCACTTCCCAGAAGGTGTCGTTGTCGAGCAGGTTGACGAAGAAGTCGTTGGTCAACTGACCCTTGCGGCTAGTGAACACACCGAGGGGTTCGTCCCTGTAGTTGGCGCCGAGTACGCGCAGGCCGCCCAGGAGGACGGTCATCTCCGGCGCCGAGAGCCCGAGCAGCGAGGCGCGGTCGACCAGCAACTCCTCGGTCCGCACCGAGTGCTTGGTCTTGAGGTAGTTGCGGAACCCGTCAGCCGCAGGCTCCATGACCGCGAAGCTGTCGACATCCGTCCAGTCCTGGCTCGCGTCACCGCGCCCTCCGGTAAAGGGAACCTCGATGCTGAAGCCGGCGTCCCTTGCCGCCTTCTCGACCGCTGCAGTGCCAGCCAGCACGATCGCGTCGGCCATCGACAGGGACCCACGCAGCTCGTCGATCTTGGCGAGGATCTTGCCCAGTTCCTCGGGCTCGTTGATCGCCCAGTTGCGCTGCGGCTCCAGGCGGATTCGCGCGCCGTTAGCGCCGCCGCGGTGGTCCGACTTGCGGTAGGTCGACGCCGAGGCCCAGGCGGTCTTGACCAGCTGGCCGATGCTGAAGCCCGCGTTCAGGATCTTGTCCTTGAACGCCCGGATATCCGCATCGGAAGGGGCCGCGCCCGCCGGAACCGGATCTTGCCAGATCAAATCCTCACCAGGGACTTCCGGTCCGAGGTACCGCACCTTCGGCCCCATGTCGCGATGCGTGAGTTTGAACCAGGCTCGAGCGAAGGCGTCCTTGAACGCCTGGTGGTCGTTGCGGAATTTCTCCGAAATCTTGCGGAATTCGGGGTCCATCTTCAGCGCCATGTCGGCCGTGGTCATCATGGTCGGAACGCGCTTCGACGGGTCGTGCGCAGCGGGCGCCATGTCTTCCGGCTTCTGATTGATCGGCTGCCACTGCTGAGCACCGGCCGGGCTCTTCACCAATTCATACTCATAATCGAGCAGCAGCCGGAAATAATTCTCCGACCATTGCGTCGGAGTGTTCACCCATGAACCCTCGATGCCGCTGGTTATCGTATGTTCGCCCAAGCCGCTTTCGTGCGCGCTTGCCCAGCCGAGGCCCTGAAGCGTGATGTCGGCTCCCTCGGGCGCGACGTCGACGAGGCTCGGGTCGCCTGCGCCATGCGCCTTGCCGAAGGTGTGGCCGCCGGCGGTAAGCGCGACGGTCTCTTCGTGATTCATCGCCATCCGTTCGAACGTTATCTTGATGTCGCGCGCGGATTGCAGCGGATCCGGGTTTCCGCCCGGGCCTTCGGGATTAACGTATATGAGGCCCATCTGGATTGCCGCCAGCGGATGCTCCAGGTCCATTTCGCGCTCGGGCTGAATGCGCGTTTCCTCCGCCGCGACCCATTGCTCCTCGGCGCCCCAATAGACGTCGCGCTCGGGCTCATAGATGTCCCTGCGACCGCCACCGAAGCCGAAAATGGGCCCACCCATCGATTCGACCGCCACGTTGCCGGCGAGGATGAACAAGTCGGCCCAGCTGATGTTTTTCCCGTATTTCTGCTTGATCGGCCAAAGCAGTCGCCGTGCCTTGTCGAGGTTGCCATTGTCCGGCCAGCTGTTGAGCGGGGCGAAGCGCTGGTTGCCCGAGTTTGCGCCCCCGCGACCGTCACCCGTTCGGTACGTACCCGCGGCGTGCCAGGCCATTCGGATGAAGAAGGGACCGTAATGTCCGTAGTCCGCCGGCCACCACGGTTGGCTGTCAGTCATTAGCGCCGTCAAGTCGCGTTTGAGCGCTTGGTAATCGAGGGCGTTGAACGCCTCGGCATAGTCGAAGTCTTCACCAAAGGGGTCGGGAGAAACACCGCCCTGGTGGAGGATGTCGACCGGGAGGGACTCGGGCCACCAGTCGCGGTTCGTGCGGCCAAGCAGGGAACGTACCGAGGTTGGCCGGTCCACAGGACAGCCCATCGATTCGCCAGTCTTCGCGTCCATGTCCTTGTCTCCGAAAAATGTCGTGCTTACGACGCTAAGCCGCCAACCGAACCCACGGAAACGAGGAAAGTTCGTCAGTGAAAATCGGAAAATCGATTAGTGGCTCCCGGCGTCAGTCCATGTGCCTGAGGCCGGTCCTCAGATAGTCGTAGCCGGTGACCAACGTCAGGCCCGCCGCAAGCCACAGGCTGACTAGGCCGACCAGGTGAATCCACGCTTGGCCGGGCAATGCTCCTCCGAGGATCAGGGCCCCCAGGGAGACCAGCTGAAAGGTTGTCTTCCACTTGGCGAGCCAACTGACGGGCATCGAGACCCTCAGCTCGGCGAGGAACTCACGCAAGCCCGAGACGATGATTTCCCGAAGCATGATGACGATCGCCGGAATCACGTTGAAGTCCTGAATGATCGGCGCATCCCCGTCGGCCCTTCGGCTCGCCATCAGCATGATGATGACCGCCGCGACCATGATCTTGTCGGCGATCGGATCGAGGAACTGGCCGAGCTTGGAAATCTGTCCTTGGGCCCTCGCGAGATAGCCGTCGAAATAATCCGTTATGCCTACGATGCAGTAGAGGACGAAGGTGATCGCATAGTCCCAGGGCGCCGGCTTCCAGAGCAGGAAGACGAGGATCGGCACCGCGAAGATGCGCGAGAGCGTCAACAGATTGGGCAGCGACAGCATCGTTCCTCGACAGGCGTGGTTATAGGGTTTGGCCTCATCCGCAAAGCTGGCTATGCGTCCGGCCTACGTCCATGGCACCCGGCACGCTACTTCCTTGATTCAGAACGTCACTCATCTGCTGCGTGCGCGGCGGTTCCTGCCCCTGTTTTCGACGCAGTTCCTCGGAGCGTTCAACGACAGCCTTTTCAAGCAGGCGGTGGTGCTCTTCGTCACCTATCAGCTGCTCAAGGACCCGACGAAAGAGTTCGTCTTCAGCGCCATCGCGCAGGCGCTTTTCATCCTGCCCTTCTTCGTCCTTTCGGCCCTGTCGGGCCAGCTCGCGGACGACCACGACAAGGCGCGGCTGATCCGGTTCGTGAAGCTAGCCGAGATCGGGATCATGATCGTCGGCGGGGCAGGGATCATGCTCGCCAACAAGATGCTGATGCTCGCCGCCGTCCTTGCGATGGGCGTCCACTCGACTTTTTTCGGGCCGATCAAGTACGCGATCCTCCCGCAGCACCTTCAGAAGGATGAGGTGCTGGGCGGGACCGGGCTGGTGGAAGCCGGCACCTATCTCGCGATCCTCGGGGGAACGATCCTCGCCGGCGTGCTGGCCCCGAACCCGCCAATTGCGGCGCTCGCGACAGTCGGAATTGCCGTCTTGGGCTACCTTGCCGGCCGCCAAGTCCCGCCGGCGCCGCCGGCGGCGGGGCGAATCCCATTCAACTGGCACATCATCCACGCCTCTATCGAGCTGGTTCGGGCGACCCTCCACATCCGGCGGCTGTTCCTCGCAATCCTCTCCATCAGCCTGTTCTGGGCGATCGGGGCCGTCCTGATCGCGATTTTCCCGCCGCTCGTGAAGAACGTGCTTGGCGCTGACGAGC
>JBKPKF010000009.1:0-3788 GCA_046730995.1 Pseudomonadota bacterium | reverse complement strand
CGCCTTCAAGACCATGATCGGGGCCATTAAAAGCCCGCCACCGGGCAATCGCGTGCTGGACACGCGAAGCGGCAGCGGGATCGGTCAGCGCGACATGTACCACATTCTCGCGCCCCAACGCCAATGACAAGATAGTGCGCGGCTCGGGGAAAATCATCCCCTGATTGAGCTTCCCCGACCCTCCTCCGCCAACGCGCCACGCTTGATCCAGCCGCCGGCGTCCGTCCTCGGCGGCATCGCCGGCGTGGACCAAAAGGTGGATCTTGCCGGCGCGGGCTGCCGCCTCGACTTTGTCGGCGCCGTTGATGAGGTTGCCGGCGCGCGCTTCCATTCCGAGCCGGTCGAGCGCCGCCTGGCGGAGGGCTTTTTCCGTACGTTCGCCGAGGTCGGCGGGCACGATCACCCCGTTCATCTTGAACGCGCGCTGCAGTGCGCCCTTGAGCTTCCCATTGGAAAATGCGGCATCGAGCCCAGCTCGGCCGACGCCGATCCAGGCGCCCCGACCGGGGGCGCGTGCCCTCACGTCGGGAGCGACCTCGCCCTCGGGCGACAGCGCAAGCCGGATCAGCTCGTCGCGCGTACCCTTGCGGCGAGTTAGGATGCACGTCCGTTCAGGGACGTGCGGTTCCTTCTCCAGCGTTACTGCTTCGCCGGTGTCATTGGGCGGGTTCCGCAATTGCGTCCTCCCCGCCCTCTTCCGGCTTTGTTCCGCTGGCCGGCGTGTCATCGTCCTCGAACCAGTGAGCGCGGGCGGCCATGATGATTTCATTGCCCTGCTCTTCACTGAGGCCGTATTCGGCCAGAATTCCGCCCTTATCCTCGGGCCGGTTGCTGGGCTCCCGGCGGCGCGGCTCGACGCGCTTTTTCTGAACCAGCTCGTCCGTCGCAAGATCGGCGAGATCGTCGAGCGTGCGAATGTTGGCCTTGCCCAGGGTCACCAGCATCTGTTCGGTCAGGTGCGGCATTTCGGCGAGAGCATCGTCGACCCCAAGCTTGCGGCGCTCTTCCCGCGAAGCGGCTTCGCGCCGCTCGAGCGCCTCGCTCGCACGGTTCTGAAGCTCGGCCGCGATATCGTCGTCGAGGCCCTCGATCGAGGCGATCTCATCGACGGGCACGTAGGCGACTTCCTCGAGGCTGGTGAAGCCCTCGGCGACGAGCAGCTGCGAGAGCGTTTCATCGACGTCGAGCTCGGTCTGGAACAAGGCCGAGCGCTCGACGAACTCGCGCTGCCGCTTCTCGCTGGCGTCGGCCTCGGTCAGGATGTCGATCTGCGAGGTGGTAAGCTGGCTCGCCAGGCGCACGTTCTGCCCACGCCGCCCGATGGCAAGGCTGAGCTGATCGTCTGGAACCACGACCTCGATGCGGCCCTCTTCCTCGTCGATAACGACCCGGCTTACGGTCGCCGGCTGGAGCGCGTTGACGACAAAAGTCGCGAGATCCTGGCTCCACGGGATGATGTCGATCTTTTCCCCCTGGAGTTCCTGGACCACCGCCTGGACTCGGCTGCCCTTCATCCCGACGCACGCCCCAACTGGGTCGATCGAGCTGTCGTGGCTGATGACTCCGATTTTGGCCCGGCTGCCCGGGTCGCGAGCGGCGGCCTTGATCTCGATGATTCCGTCGTAAATTTCCGGCACTTCCTGGGCGAACAGCTTCTTCATGAAGTCTGGGTGGGCCCGCGACAAAAAGATCTGCGGCCCGCGAGCTTCGCGCCGGACCGACAAGATCAGCGAACGGATGCGGTCGCCGACGCGCACCATCTCACGCGGAATCTGCTGGTCGCGGCGGATCACGCCCTCGGCCCGGCCGAGATCGACAACGACATGGCCGAACTCGACGCGCTTCACGACGCCGGTGATGATCTCGCTGGTGCGGTCCTTGAATTCCTCATACTGGCGCTCGCGCTCGGCATCGCGGACCTTCTGGAAGATGACCTGTTTTGCGGCTTGGGCGGCGATCCGCCCGAATTCGATCGGCGGCAGGGGGTCGACAATGAAGTCGCCGACCGAAGCGCCCTTTTGAAGCTTCTGCGCACCCTTCTCATCGATCTGCTTGAAGTGATCTTCGACAAGATCGACCACTTCGAGCACGCGCCACAGGCGCAGGTCGCCGGTCTCCGAATCGAGCTTGGCGCGGATGTCGTTCTCGGCGCCATAGCGGGCGCGCGCCGCGCGCTGGATCGCGTCCTCCATCGCCTCGATGACGATGCCCTTGTCGATCAGCTTCTCACGCGCGACGGCGTCGGCGATCGCGAGCAATTCGGCCTTGTTGGCGCTGACGGCAGCGGGTGCGGTGGCCATTCGAATTATTCCTCTACAGTTTCAACTTTGTCGGCGCCTTCAGTGCTGAGCGGCGCGGTGGCGTTGATGAGCTTGTCGGTCAAGAGCAGCTTGGCCGACGAGATTTCGGAAAACGGCAAAGCGTGTGCCTGGCCGTCCTTGGCGAGGATGAGAATTTGCTCGTCCTCGGCGCCTTGCAGCGTTCCGGTAAAATTCTTCCGTCCCTCATGGGGTTCTGCGAGATGAAGCCGGGCTTCATATCCGGCCCAGTCCTTATAATCCCTGAGGCGGGTAAGCGGACGATCGATCCCGGGCGAGCTGACCTCGAGCCGATAGCTTCCGGCAATCGGATCAGCCAGGTCGAGCATTTCCGACAAGCGACGCGAGATCCTTTCGCAGTCGGTGAGATCGAGCTGACGCGTATCTGGCCGCTCGGCCATAACCTGCAGGGTCGGATCGGAGGTCCCGCCGATCATCATGACTCGCACGAGATCGTAGCCAAGGTGCTTCACCTCGGGTTCGATCAGCCGCTCAAGTCCGGCGATATCCGCCACATACTGCCTTTCACTAACCCCAAAAATCTCTCGGACCGGAGCCGTGGGGCCCCAGCCTCAGGCATCTGACGATGTCGAGGAGAGAGCGGCGATATAGGCCTGTGCAGCTGTTGGCGCAAGCAATGTTACCGGCCGAGGGCGCGGTTCTCTGCGCGGATGCGGATCGAGAGTATAGCGGCGTTGAGAAGCGAGAAGATGAGCGCGACCTGCCACAGGCCGAAGACCAGGGGCAGCACCGCGATTTCGAGAACCACAACCAGATAATTCGGGTGATTTACGAAACGGTACGGACCACGTCGAACCAGCGGGGCGCCGGGAAGGACGATGATCCGCGTCGTCCAGCGCGGGCCCAGCGTTGCAAGCACCCACACCCTCAAGACCTCGATGGCGATGAAGCAAGCCAGCCAGAAACCGTCGACGGGCCGGCTGAGAGCGAGCCACCACAAGACGAGCAGCCATGCCGCGTGGACGGCGACGATCAGCGGGTAGTGGCGGGGCGAATGCTCCCGGGCACCGTTCGCGAGCAGGCGCCGGCTATTCCGGTTGGATAGCCACAGTTCACCGAGGCGCTGTAACGTTACCAGCGCCAGAATGACGATGTTCAGGATCAGGCTGTTGCTCCCGGAGCTTCGAGCAGCAGCCCGGCGCAGGTAAAGCCCGGACCGAATGCCGTCATCATGACCTTGTCCGGAAGCCCGCTTGCGAGCAGCCGTTCCAGAACGAACAAGACGGTGGGAGCGCTCATGTTGCCATAGTCGCGAAGCACCTCGCGCTCGAGGTTCAGTTCGCCCTGGTTCAGATGAAGCGCGGTTTCGATCGCGTCGATCACCTTGACCCCGCCCGGATGGCAGCAGAACCGGTCGATCTCATCGCGAGTGATGCCGAGCGGAGCGCACATCTCATCGACCGCCTGCGCGAGCTCGGATTCGATGAACGGCGGAATCGCGCGGTCGAA
>JBKPKF010000008.1:0-4355 GCA_046730995.1 Pseudomonadota bacterium | reverse complement strand
CCTTGCCGATCGTCACGACCTTGCCGATTAGCGAACGCGCCGCGGTCGCTCCCAAGGCAATTGTCAGAGCCGGGCGGATGAGATCGCGTTCATGATCGATCCACCAGCGGCAGGCTTCGATCTGTCCGGCGTCGGGCTTGTTGTGGATCCGCCGCTTTCCGCGCTGGATGAATTTGAAATGCTTCACCGCGTTGGTGACGTAGACGGTCGAGCGGTCGATGCCCGCTTTCTCGAGCGCGTCGTCGAAAACGGCACCGGCGGGCCCGACGAACGGCCGGCCGGCCAGATCCTCCTGGTCGCCGGGCTGCTCGCCGACGAAGACGAGCGCGGCGTCGAGCGGTCCCTCGCCGAACACCGTCTGCGTCGCATATTTGTAGAGATCGCAGCGCGTGCACGTCCGCGCATCCTTCAGAAGCTCCTCCCACGCGGCGCGCGCGTTGCTGCGCGGCTCGATCTTCCGCTCCGCGTCGAGCGCGTGCTTCAGTCCCTCGAGTTCGACAGTCGACATCGCTCGTTCAACGAGCGACCGCCCGCCATGTTGCCGAGAACCTCCGGCGGTCCTAGGGGCCGCCTATGGTAACCTTCGCACTGCGTCTTTCCGCCTCGCTCCTTCCCCTCCTCGCCATCGCCGCTGCTCCGCCCGCGGTGACGCCCATGACCCCGGACGTCGTTGAAAAATACGATCCGGTCCTGCCCGAAGCCGACTACATCAAGCGGGTCGCGATGGTCCCGATGCGCGACGGCACGAAGCTCTACACGGTGATCGTGATGAAGAAGGGTGCGGCGAACGCGCCGATCCTGCTGTCGCGCACTCCCTATGATGCGAAGGGTGGCCTGAACAGGGTGCCGAGCCAGCGCGGCGCCGACATCCTGCCGGTCATGTTCAAGGAGTTCTTCGAGGACAATTACATCATCGTCGAGCAGGACATACGCGGACTGCACAACAGCGAGGGCGAGTTCGTGATGAACCGCCCGATCGCCGGACCGCTCAACAAGACCGGCATCGATGAGAGCACCGACGCCTATGACGCGATCGACTGGCTGGTGAAGAACGTGCCGGAATCGAACGGCAAAGTGGGGACGATCGGTTCCTCCTATCTCGGCTTCCTGACGCTCGCGTCGGAAATCAACCCGCACCCGGCGCTGAAGGCCGCCGTTCCGCAAAGCCCGATGGTCGACGGCTGGATGGGGGACGATTGGTTTCACAACGGCGCCTTCCGGGTCAGCGGCTTCGACTTTGCGGTTTCGCAAAGCACCGGCAAGGCCGAAGGAAGCGGCCTCGCGTTCGGCACGGGTGACGATTACACGCGCTATCTCGAAGCGGGCTCGATGGGCGATTATGCGCGCCGGCTGAACATCGAGAACTATCCGTTCGTCCAGAAGCTGATGCAGAACCCGGCTTACACCGAATTCTGGTCAGGCCAGGCGGTCGACAAATGGATGGCCGCTCGTCCGCTCACCGTCCCGACCCTGATCGAAGTGGGTCAGTGGGACCAGGAAGACAGCTACGGCGGTCCCGCCGTCTACAAGGCGCTCAAGGACAAATATGAGGGCAGCGGGCTGCTTCACCTCGCGATCGGTCCGTGGCGCCATTCGGGCGCGAACCATTCTGGCTACGACCTCGGCGCCCTGACCTTCACCGGCGACACGGCGCAGGAATGGCGAGTCAAATATGTGAAGCCCTTCTTCGACCATTATCTGAAGGGCGCGCCCGATCCGCATACTCCCAACGTGCTTACTTACGCGACGGGCGCGAATCGCTGGGAGGAAAGTCCGCGCTGGCCGATGGGAACGCCCAAGCCTTTGTTCCTGACGTCCGGCTATGGCGCGACTTTCGATCGCCCGGCGTCTGGCGGGCACAACGACTATGTTTCCGACCCATCCAAGCCGGTCCCGTTCATTCCGCGGCCGATCAGCCTTGGCGACGACTATCAGTGGAAGCCGTGGCTGGTGCGTGACCAGCGCTTCGTTTCCGACCGGACCGATGTCCTGGTCTATAAGACCGCGCCGCTGAGCGAGGCCGTGCACATCATGGGCGCGCCGGCGGTCGACCTGTTCGCGGCGACCAGCGGCACAGACAGCGACTGGGTGGTGAAGCTGATCGACGTCTATCCCAACGAGGCTCCGGAAGACGCGTCACAGGGCGCGAAGCCGGACATGTCGGGCTATGAGCTCGGAGTCGGCATCGAGATCTTCCGCGGACGCTATGTCGACAGCTTTGCCAGGCCGCGCGCGCTAAGGGCCGGAAAGGTCGAACATTATCGCTGGAACCTCCCCAACGTCGATCACGTCTTCCTGCCCGGGCACCGGATCATGGTCCAGGTCCAGTCGAGCCTGTTCCCGCTCTACGACCGAAACCCGCAGACGTTCGTTCCGAACATCTTCTTCGCAAGGCCGGCGGATTATCGGAAAGCGACTCAGAGCATCTACTACGGCGGCTCGACCGCCAGCGCGGTGTATTTGCCGGTCGTTCCCTAGGCCTGGACGGCGTCCTCGACCTTGCGCTTGATCTGCTCGGTCGGCGGCTTGTGGATTGAGCGATACCGAGCTTCGACGAGAGAATAGCCGCCGAACAGGGCGAGCCCGGCCGCGACCGGGAATAGCAGCGGCCCGCGAAGCGCATCGAGCGCCTGTTCGAGGCCGCCGGCTTCGGCCGCGCTATGGTCAAGGCTGGCCCGGGCAAGAAGCCAGGCGATCGTGAGGAAAATGACTCCGCGCGATGCGTAGCCGATCCGGCCAAGCCACTTGGCCACAGGACGCCGCGCCGCCTCATCCAAATGATGGAGGAACGAACAGCTTGCCGCTTTCCATAATTGGACCATTGCGGCCCCAGCGAGGATCGCCGCGGCGACCAACAGCGCAAGTTCCCCTGCGGGGAGGTGCAGGGCGGTCGCCGCATTCTGCTGGACGCCGCCGGCCTGGCCCCGTTCGCCGAGCATGATCCGAAGCGCCTTGTAGGCGAGGAATAGGTAGATCACGCCGCTGAAGCCGGCGGCGAGACGTCGGCGCCACGCCTTGGGGTGGTTCCGACCACTGTCCATCCCGAACGCTGCATCGCCAAGCCGCCAGAGCCCGTAGCCGGTCATTCCGGCGACCAGGAAAATCATGAGGCCGCGGCCGATGCCGTGTCCGACATATTCCATCGCTCCGGTGAGGTCCTCCGTCCGGCCGGTTCGGATCACCAGCCACGCGATGACGATGTAGAGCAGGCCGCGCATGACGAAGCCGAAGCGCGCCCACCACTGGAACTTGCTTTCGTAGGCGATGTCGTCGGCCACGTTCAGGATAACGCGGCTATCGCTCCTGCGGTCCAGCCGGACGCGGTTCCAGGATTCTACCGAACGTCCTCGCAAACGCTAGCGCCAGGAAGCCGCCCAGGGCACCGATTGCCGCGTGCAGCGCCCAGAACGCGCTTGGGCCGAGTTGCTCGTAATAGGTGCCGATCCAGCCAATCAAATTGTTGCCGAAGAAGAGCACCAGGAAACTCGACCCCATCATCGTTGCGTTGATGCTCGGCGGCGAACAACGCGATACGAGAGCGAGAAGCGGCGGCCAGAAGTACATGAACCCCACGCCTTGCACCGCGCAAAACAGGAACGGCCAGATCCATAGCACTTTATCCGAGCCGTAAGCAGCGATCGCCCCGACGAGGATGAGATTGGCGGCACCGCAGATGAGCGAGCCGACCCCGATCTTCCAGACCTCGGACGGCTCCTGGCCAGTTCCGCCGCCTTGCCATTTCCACAACGCAAAAAGCAGCGGAAGGCTGATGATGCTGAACAGCGGATCGATCGATTGGTACCAAGGGATGGGCACCTCGAAAGGTCCGGCATTCATGTTGGCATGTTGCTGAAGCCATACCGGCAGTACGTTCGCGAGCTGGTAGTAGGCAATCTGCGGCAAGATCGAGATTGCCATCACCACGACGACGGCGGCGACGACCTTCCGCTCTTTCGAAGTCAGCGGGGCCCGCGCGCTGCGCTCTTTGCGTTCGACGCGCGCCGGAAGATAGCGGTAGCCGCTGAGATAGGTCGCAAGCGCTCCCAGCATGAACAGCGCCGCCGCTCCGAAGCCGATGTGCCAGCCGTAACGCTCGCCAAGCAACCCGCACAACAGTGGCCCCGCTACGGCGCCGAAGTTTATGCCGGTGCTAAAGATCGCAAAGCCACGGGTGCGGCGCGCTTCGTCTTCAGGCGGATAAATTCCCCCGACCTGGGCCGAAATATTGCCTTTCAGAAGGCCCGACCCGATGATCAGCAACAATAAGGCGAGCAGGAAACTCTGGTCGAACGCCATGGCGAGGTGGCCCCCGCTCATCGACAGCGCACCCATGATCACAGCGCTGCGCTGCCCGA
>JBKPKF010000007.1:0-6366 GCA_046730995.1 Pseudomonadota bacterium | reverse complement strand
TTCCCCGGTAGCTCAGCGGTAGAGCGTTCGACTGTTAATCGAATGGTCGCCTGTTCGAATCAGGCCCGGGGAGCCATCCTGTTCTTTGTCGAGAATCAACGAAGCGGCCGAGCCCGGAGAGCCCGACCGCCTCGGCGAGGTGCGTTCGTGTCTCGCTAAAGACCACCCCGCATCCTCATCAACCATTGCTGCGGGGCTGCGCTCCAGAGGCTATTCCGCGCCGTCCCAGCCCGGGACAAGGCTTCGAGCGTCGCTTATTGCTCGTGACCCGAGCGCCAAAGCCTCGAGGTCAGCGGCTCAAGCAGATATTGCAGGGCGGTTCGCTTGCGAACGGTCAGCACCGTTTCGACCGGAAGTCCGGGGCGAAGCTCGCCGTTGCCCAGGACCGAGCGTACCCGGTCGAGCTCGGACGGCGGGACCACGATCTCGGCGCGGAAGAAGGAGCGGCCGGTCTTTTCATCCGTGAAGCTGTCCGCTGAAACCGTGCGCACGCGGCCGGTAAACAGTGGCAGCGAGCGGTTGTGGACACTCGAGAACCGTATCTGCGCAGTCTGGCCGATATAAGCGTCGTCGGCGTCGGAGGGCTTCAATTGCGCCTGGATGACGAGCTCCTTGCCATCGGGAACGATGTCCATCAGCTTTTGGCCGGCAGCGACGACCCCGCCGACGGTAAAGACCGTCAGCCCAACGACCTGGCCGCTCGCCGGGGCACGAACTTGCGAGTGCTGGAGTTGCTCGCGTGTCGCGATCAGCTTGGGGAGAGTCTCGGAAAGCTTGGCCTGCGTATCCTTGAGGTCGGTTTCGACCTGCTGGAGGCGATCGCGCGATATGCTCAGCGACTGCATCCGGGTCTCGCCAATGCCCTCGCCGGCCTTCGCATATTCGGCGCGCATGGCCGCTTCCTGACCCTTAAGATCGGCTTGAGCGCGTTCGAGCGCACGGACTCGGTTGATCGACGCGAAACCCTTGTCGGCAATCTTCTTCAACCCGGCGAGCTCCTCCGCGATCAGCCGCTGTTGCTCGATCAGGGCGGCCCGCTGGCTTGTGTAGCCCCCTTGCTGCTGGACGAGCTGCTGGGCACGCTGCCCGAGAACCGATTGCTGCGCCGACAAGGCGCCCGAGCGGGCGCGCATTTCGGAATGCTGGAGGGCAAGAACTTCTTTAGCGATCTCCCGGTCGGCCGGGCTGAGCGTTGCGAACTCCGCCGGGGCCGCGAAATCATGCAGGCCCAGTCGTTCCGCCATCAGGCGCGACCGCTGTGCGAGCAACGTTAGATAATCGCTCGTCAGGGCGCGCTCCGACGCTTTCAGCTCGGGCGCTGACAGCTCGATAACGACCTCGCCGGCCTTCACATGTTGGCCCTCGCGAACGTTGATCGCCGTCACGACGCCGCCATCCTTGTGCTGCACGGTCTGACGATTGCCGGCGACTGCGATCGTCCCCGGCGCGTTCACCCCGGCGTCGAGCGGAACGAGCGCGGCCCAACCGAGGAAGACGATGAAGAACGCTCCCGCAATCGCTCCTCCGACGCGGATTTCCCGGGCGGGATCGCCGGCATCGCTGTGGATGGGCGCCGGGAGCGCGACAACTTCATTCATGCCGCGTCGTCCGCGCTCTTGGGCCCGGCCAGGCGAGCGGCGACCTCGGCGGCAGGTCCCAGCATTCGCGGCCTGCCCGAATCGAGGACGAGGAGGCGGTCAGCTGCTGAAAGAATGCCGCGCCGATGGGCGATGACGATGACGGTCGCTCCTCGAGCGCGAGCCTTCGCCATCGCAATGACCAGCGCGGCTTCACCCGCTTGGTCCATGAATGCGTTAGGCTCGTCGAGCATCAGCACGCGCGGCTCACCATAGAGGGCACGCGCCAATGCGACCCGCTGCGCCTGGCCCGCGGACAGGCCCGCGCCCATTAGCCCCAAGGGCGAGTCATAACCTTTTGGAAGCTCGAGGATCAGCTCATGAACCCCCGCTTCCTTCGCCGCTCTCACGACCGCTTCGTCGATCTGCCTGGCATGATCGTCGCTTCCGGCTTGTTCGAAGCGCGAGATATTTTCTTTGACCGTGCCTTCGAACAGCGACGGCTCCTGCGGCATGTACCCGAAATGCCGGCCAAGCTCGTCCTGGTCCCAATCGGTGATCCGGGCGCCGTCAATCCTGATCGTACCGACGGTCGGCTGCATCGCGCCGATCATGATCTTGCCCAGGGTCGTCTTGCCTGAACCGCTCGGGCCGATGATGCCGAGGATCTTACCCGGTTCGGCGCGCGCGCTTACTCCCAGCAGGATGGGCCGGCCGTCGCGGCCGCGAAGGCCGATATCTTCGACGTCCAATACGCCCTGCGGCTCGGGAAGGATCGTGTAGATCCGCTGTTCGTCGATCGTTTCCAACGCTTTCGAAAGCCGGCGCATTGCCGCGCGCGCCGAAGCAAGGGACGACCATGCGCCGATGATGCTTTCGATGGGCTGGAGCGCGCGGCTCAGCAACACCGACGAGGCGATGATCGCGCCGGCCGAAATGTCTCCGGCCAGTGCCAGCAGCGCGCCCAGTCCGAGCGCCGAGGACTGCACGAAAAGTCGAAAAAAGCGGCTCGAGGCGGTCAGGCGACTGCCCGCGAACTGGGCGCTCAACATGTTGGCGAGCGCCATGCGCCGGTGCCCGAGCTGCCGGTCGACCATCGCGCCCGTCATTCCGAGGCCTTTGACAGTGGTCCCGTGAACGGCCGCTGCCTGCTGCGAATTATGCGCGGCAGCCAATGCCGAGGTGGCGACTTCCATCTTTCGCTGGGTCGCTTTCTGGTTCGCCCAGGCCAGCCAAATCAGGAGAGCGGCGGACACGATTGCCATGATTCCGATCCAGAAGTGCAGCATGAAGGCGACGATCAGGAACACCGGGGTCCAGGGCACATCGAAAATGGCTGCGATCGCCGGGCTCGCCATGGCGGTCCGGACCACGTCGAAATCCCGCATGGCCTGGCCAGCCGCGCCGGAATCGGTGCCCATCATCTGGCGCAACAGCCTCGGTGCTATCAGCGCGTCGATCCGTTGGCTGGCGCGCACAAGCAAGCGGTTGCGAACCATGTCGAGCATGGACAGGGTCAGCAGCGCGAGAGCGAGAGCTACGGTGATGAAAAGCAAGGTCGTCTTGCCGCCGGTCGGCACGACACGGTCGTAGACTTGCAGCATGTAGATCGTCGGCGCGAGATAGAGCAGGTTGATGAGAAGGCTGAACCCCGCCGCCGCAATGAAATGCTGACGGCAGTCGGCAAGAGCCTCCGTAACCAGTCGCGGAAGATCGATACCGGCGAGCTTCATAGGCGCGCTCCAGCCGCACTCCCGGCTAAGCCCCAGCACTCACGATACGTCAGATACATGAACTTCCCCGTCAGCGAAGCCGCCAACAAAATCCCGGATTCGCATCGCAAAAGCCATGCTTTGTGTATCAAATTCAAGGAAAATTTATGGGAAGTCCCTTAAAGGGACATGGTCCCTCAGCCGTCCAGCGCGGCCATCAGGCTCGCGTTGCCGCCTGCCGCCGTGGTGTCGATGCAAGTCACCCGTTCTGTCGCGAAACGAGCCACGTAGTGCGGACCGCCGGCCTTCGGACCGGTTCCGGAAAGGCCTTCGCCTCCAAACGGCTGGCTTTCAACGACGGCGCCGATCTGGTTGCGGTTGACGTAGAAGTTGCCGACCCGCGCATGCTCTTCGACATAATCGCGAACCGCATCGATCCGGCTCTGCAGGCCGAGGGTTAGGCCATAGCCCGTAGCGTTGATCTGCTCGACGACTCTTTCGAGACCTTCCGCGGGGAAACGGATGACATGGAGGATCGGGCCAAAATTTTCGCGATTCAAGTCGCTTAGCTTAGAGATTTCATAAAACGCCGGAGGGACGAAGTTGCCGTGCTTCGCCTCGCGAGGCGACTCCAGCCGGCAAATCTTCTTGGCGTTCTTGTCGAGCCATTCGATGTGCTCGTCGAGCAGCTGCTTGGAGCCCTTGTCGATGACCGGGCCGACGTCGGTCGTGAGTTCGCTGGGGTCGCCTACCTTGAGCGCGGCCATCGCCCCCGCGACCATCGTGATCATCTGGTCGGCGACGTCCTCCTGGAGGAAGAGCACGCGGAGTGCCGAGCAGCGTTGGCCGGCGCTCTGGAATGCGGAGGAAATGACGTCGCGGGTAACCTGCTCGGGAAGCGCCGAGGAATCGACGATCATCGCATTCTGGCCGCCGGTTTCGGCGACGAACGGGATGATAGCCCCGTCGCGCTCGGCCAGGGTGCGGTTGATCATTCGCGCGGTCTCGGTCGAGCCGGTGAAGACGACGCCCGCAAGCAGCGGATGCGCCGTCAACGTTCCACCGACGACCCTGCCTTCGCCGGGCGCGAGCTGAACGACGTCTTTGGGGATGCCCGCCCGGTGCATCAGCTCGATCGCAAGGGCGCCGATCAGTGGCGTCTGCCCGGCCGGTTTGGCGATTACGGCATTTCCCGCAGCGAGCGGGGCCGATACCAAGCCAGTGAAGATCGCCAACGGAAAATTCCACGGCGATATGGCGGCGAATATCCCGCGACCGTGCAGGCGAAGCTCGTTCTGTTCACCGGTTGGACCAGGCAGCGGAAGGGGCCTGGCAAATTGGCGGCGCGCCTCAGAAGCATAGAAACGCAGGAAATCGACCGCCTCGCGCACCTCGAGGATCGCGTCGACCAAAGTCTTCCCACCCTCCCGGATGCACAGCGAGAAGAGCTCCTCGGCATGCTCTTCGTAAAGGTCGGCGGCGCGGTCGAGCAGCCGTGCGCGGGCCTCGCCGCCGAGCGCGTCCCACCGTACCTGCGCCACGTGGCCGGCGCGAACCATGCGATCGACGTCGGTGGCGCTGGCTTCGAACACCGTGCCAACCTCGATCCGGCGGTCGTGCGGCGACGTGATCGGCCTGCCCGCCCCTTTCCCGAGCGTCGGCTTTGCCGTCCACTTGCGGCCCTCGAGTGTCCCCAATCGCTCAAGTAGCGGCTCGCGCACCAGCGGATCGGATAGATCGACGCCAGCGCTGTTGCGCCGCTCGGCGCCGAAAACATCGCGCGGAAGGATAATTTTCGGATTGCGCTTGGGCTCGATCGCCTGCAGCTCGGCCACAGGGTCCTTGACCAGGTCGTCGAGCGACACCTGCTCGTCGGCGATGCGGTTCACGAAGCTCGAATTGGCGCCGTTCTCGAGCAATCGGCGGACGAGATAAGCGAGCAACTCCTTATGGCTTCCGACAGGCGCATAGATGCGCACGGGAGTTCGCGGATCGCCTATGCCGTCCTCGAGCTTGGCGAGCTCCTCGTAGAGCGCCTCGCCCATGCCATGCAGGCGCTGGAACTCGAAAGGACGATCTCCGGCAAGCGCTTTGACCTGGCCGATCGTGTTGGCGTTGTGGGTCGCGAAAGCGGAATAGATGAGATCGCTGGCGTCGAGCAGGACCTTCGCGCAGGCAAGGTAGGAAACGTCGGTGGCGACCTTGCGGGTGAATACCGGATAGTCCGCAAGCCCCGCGACCTGCGCCGCCTTGATTTCCGTGTCCCAATAAGCGCCCTTGACGAGCCGGACCATTAGCTTGCGCCCATGGGCCCGAGCAGCCTCGGCAACCCACTCGCAGAGCGGGCGAGCGCGCTTTTGATAGGCCTGGATCGCGATCCCGAACCCGCTCCAACCGTTGCGAAAGAGCTCGTCGTCGCCAAGCAGCGCCTCGAACACGTCCATCTGCAGCTCGAGCCGGTCGGCTTCTTCGGCATCGATGGTGAAATGAACGTCCGCCTTCGACGCTTTCAGCGCCAGTTCCCGCGCGATCGGCACGACCGCGGCGACCGCTTCGTCCGCGTGGGAGAATTCGTAGCGCGGATGAAGCGCCGTCAGCTTGACCGAAATCCCCGGGGATTTGCGAAAGCCGTCCTTCGCCTCCTTCGCGATGCGATCCAGCGCTCCGCGATAGGCGTCGGCATACCGTTCGGCATCGGCGAAGGTCTTGGCCGCTTCGCCGAGCATGTCGAAGCTGTGGCTGAGGCCGCGCCGACGCTCGGGAGCAGCGCGCTGCAAAGCTTCGTCGATATCCCGTCCGAACACGAAGTTGCGGCCGAGAATTTTCATCGCCTCGCGAACCGCGGTACGAACCACGGGCTCCCCCAGGCGGCCAACGGCGCGACCGAGCGCCGCCTTCCAATTGTCGGACCTGTCCTGCGCGCCTTCCAGGACCTTGCCCGTCAACAGCAGCGAAAAGGTCGCGGCGTTGACGAATGCTGAGTCGGACCTGCCGAGCTTCTCCGACCAATCCGGGCCCGCGAGCTTGTCGGCGATCAGCTCATCGGCGGTGTGCGCGTCGGGAATTCGGAGAAGCGC
>JBKPKF010000006.1:0-2475 GCA_046730995.1 Pseudomonadota bacterium | reverse complement strand
GATTCCTTGATTTTGATCTCGCCCTGAAGGTCGCCGATCTTGTCGTCGAGCTTCTCCGCGACCTTGCCCGTGGCGCCCTTGCGCTGCTGTTCCAGTATTGCGAGCTTCTCCTTGTCGGTGCTGAGCTCCTTGGCAAGATCCTGCTTCGCCTCGGACGAAAACTCGCCCATTCCCCCGAGGAGGCTGACCGTTGCGAACATCAGGAATACGCAAAAGAGGAACAGCGCGACCGGCGAGATGAAGCTGGCGCGCTGGCCGTCGACATATCGGCGGGTGAGCTCGCCGGGTTTCCAGGCGAGCAGCGGGAGCGTGCGCCAGATCTTTCCCTCGAAGTGCAGAACGCCGTGCAGGAAGTCGTGGAAGAAAGCCGTCAGGGTGCGATGGACGTGCGCATGCTGGCCGCACGCATGGCAGAAGCTGCCGACCAGCTCCGTACCGCAGTTGAGGCATATGGTTTCGTGCGTGTGCCCGTCGGTGCCTTCGCCGGCCTTGGGTTCGAGGGCTCGACCGACAACGCCGCCGGTGATCGCATCGCCGATTGCCTCGAATTCGCCGACCATGCCCTCCCCTTTCGCGAACCCACATTATGCGGTGCGGCGGCCGCGTGCTAGCCGTTCGGGCAATGGCGCGCATCGGCCTTCTCGGCGGATCCTTTAACCCGGCGCACAAAGCGCACCGGCGCATCAGCCTCGCGGCAATGAATGAGCTGGGGCTCGACGAGATCTGGTGGCTGATCTCACCCGGCAATCCGCTGAAGCAAGGCGAGAAGGACATGGCCCCGTTCGAAGCGCGAATGGCCGCTGCACAGCGTCAGGCACAGCGATCGCGCATTCGCGTGAGCGATTTCGAGCGGCATGAAGGGACGCGTTACACCATCGATACCGTGCGCCTGCTCAAGCGCCGCTATCCGAAGCATCAGTTCATTTGGTTGCTCGGAAGCGACACCCTGCCAAATTTTCACAAATGGCGCGATTGGAGGGGGTTAAGCCGCGAAGTGCCGATTGCGGTGATTCCACGGCCCGGTTATGATTCAGTTGCCCACGCGGCTCGCGCGATGGGCTGGCTTCGAAGGTTTGTCCGGCCTTCGAGCCAGGCGCGAAACTGGACGGAGTGGAGTGCACCGGCGATCCTGCTGCTTCGCCTGCCGCGAGACCCCACGTCCGCAACCGCCATCCGAGCGCACCGCCCCAATTGGTATCGCCGAACCCAGAACCGCGTCTCGCGCGTTCCGCGCCTCGGTCCCCCATTGTCGCCAAGGAGACCTCTTGACCGAACGTCCCGCTGAAAATGGTGTCCCGGCCGGCCGACCCTGTGTCGACGTCGAGGACCTCCACCGCCTCGTGCTCCAGTCACTGGACGATGACCAGGCGCAGGAGGTCATCACTATACCGCTAACCGGCAAATCGAATATCGCCGACCATATGGTCGTGGCGTCGGGCCGGTCGACGCGACAGGTCGCATCCATGGCTGTTAAGCTTGCCGACAAGATTAAAGAGCGATTTGGGAAAATCGTTCGGATTGAAGGGCTTCCGGCGGCGGACTGGGTGCTCATCGACGCGGACGACGTAATCGTCCATATTTTCCGTCCCGAAGTAAGACATTTTTACAATTTGGAACGAATGTGGGCGTTTGGCGATTCGGATTCGAGCTTAGCGGCTCGCGGGTGAGGCACATGCGGGTACCGACTGTCCTTTTCGCGCTTCTGGCGTTCGTCGCGCAGCCCGCCTCTGCGGCCTCGAGCCCGAGCCTCGCCAGCCTGGAACAGCAGCTTTCCTACCTCGCGTCCGGGAATTCGGCGGATGTGGGCATTGCCGCGCTGGACTTGACCACCGGCGAGACCGTCAGCATCAAAGGCAATACGCCCTTCCCGATGGCCAGCACCGTCAAGGTCGCGGTCGCCGCGCTCTATCTGTCGCAGGTCGACCATGGTCGCCGCTCGCTTGACGACACGATCAGCGGAGTGTCGGCGCGCAGCCTGATGGCGCGGATGCTGATCCACAGCGACAATCACGCGACTGACATGCTGATGCGCGACCTGGGAGGTCCCGGCGCAATCCATAATTGGCTTCGGCAAAATGGCGTCACCGGCCTCCGCGTCGACCGCAACATAGCGCAGCTGCTCTCCGACAGGCGCGACCTCTGGGACAATCGCGATTCGAGCACCCCGACCGCGATGGTCGACCTTTTGAAGCGCATCTACCGCGCCGAGCTGATCAAGCCGCAGAGCCGCAACTATCTGCTCGACCTGATGGCCCAGTGCCAGACCGGCAAGAACCGGATGAAGGCGCTCCTCCCGGACGGCACTCCCGTCGAGCACAAGACGGGAACGCTCACTGGGCTCACCGATGACATCGGCTTCATCACCATGCCCGACGGGCACCGGATCGCGGTCGCGATCTTCGCTCGTGGCGGAGCCAATCGGCCGCGCACGATCGCCGAAGCGGCACGGGCGATTTACGACGGCTTCACGCGGGT
>JBKPKF010000005.1:0-3110 GCA_046730995.1 Pseudomonadota bacterium | reverse complement strand
GCCGCGCTCACCGGGCGTACGACGTCTCCGGGGATATTTGATGTGCTTGCTTTGTTAGGACGCGACGAGAGCCTCGCCCGCATCGCCGACCAGATGGTGGAGCCGAACGAATGACCGAAAAGACCGTGACCATCGGGATCGACGGCTCCAATCACGCCTATCCCGTGCTCGAAGGCTCGGTCGGTCCGGAGGTGATCGACATCCGCAAGCTCTATAGCGAGACGGGAACGTTCACCTACGATCCTGGCTTCACCTCGACCGCCGCCTGTAAGAGCGCCATCACTTATATCGACGGCGAAAAAGGAATCCTGCTTCACCGCGGCTATCCGATCGATCAGCTCGCCGAGAATTCGACCTTCATGGAGGTCGCCTACCTGCTACTCAACGGCGAGCTTCCGAACCGCAAGGATCTCGACGAATTCGCTTACACGATTAGCCGGCACACGATGCTGCACGAGCAGCTCATGACATTCTATCGCGGGTTCCGCCGCGACGCCCATCCGATGGCGATCATGTGCGGCGTGGTCGGTGCCTTGTCCGCTTTCTACCACGACAGCACGGACATCACCGATCCCGAGCAGCGAATGATCGCGTCGCACCGGTTGATTGCCAAAATGCCGACGATCGCGGCGATGGCGTTCAAATATTCGATCGGACAACCGTTCCTCTATCCGGACAACAGCCTCAGCTACACCGGCAATTTCCTGAGGATGACCTTCGGCGTCCCAGCCGAGCCCTATCACGTCAATCCCGTCGTCGAAAATGCGATGCGGCGGATCTTCATCCTTCATGCCGACCACGAACAGAATGCGTCGACCTCAACCGTGCGGCTGGCGAGCTCCTCGGGCGCAAACCCCTTCGCCTGCATCGCGGCTGGAATCGCCTGCCTGTGGGGACCAGCGCACGGAGGCGCCAACGAAGCCGCGCTAAACATGCTGCGCGAGATCGGGCGGGTCGAAAACATCCCGAAATATATCGCCCGCGCCAAGGACAAGGACGATCCGTTCCGGCTGATGGGATTCGGCCATCGCGTCTACAAAAACTTCGATCCGCGAGCCAAGGTCATGAAGGCTACCGCCGACGAGGTCTTGAAAGAGCTCAACATCTCGGACCCGGTGCTGGATGTCGCCAATGAGCTGGAGCGGATCGCTCTCAGCGATGATTATTTCATCGAGAAGAAGCTCTATCCGAACGTCGATTTCTATTCGGGCGTAATTCTCAATGCGATCGGCTTCCCGACAGACATGTTCACGGCGCTATTCGCACTCGCCCGAACGGTTGGCTGGGTCGCGCAATGGAATGAGATGATCGCAGATCCCGACCAGAAGATCGGCCGTCCTCGCCAGCTTTATACCGGCGCTCCGCAGCGCGATTACGTGCCGGTCGACCGGCGCTAGGCGGCGGGAAGGGTGAGCGTGAAGCGGGCCCCTTCGCCGGGCGCGCTCTCGAGCGTCACATCGCCGCCCATCGATCGCGCGAGCCGGCGGGAAATCGCAAGACCGAGCCCAGTGCCTGAAGTCTTTTGATTTGCCCGCTCGAATCGCTCGAAGATCCGCTGCTGGTCCGCTGGATCGATGCCAAGTCCCTCGTCCGATATCGTCACCGACGCAGTTCCCGCGGTTTTCGCGAATACGAGCCCGACTTTTCCGCCCTCCGGCGAGTGACGGACCGCATTTCCGATGAGGTTGACCAGGATCTGGATGACGGCGCGATCCTCGCCACTCGCAAGAAGCGGCTCGGTATGGACAGCTTCGAGCCGGATGCCGCGCTCTTCGGCGATCGATTCCAACATGACGAGCGCCTCGCCGGCGAGCTCAGCCAGGTCGACGGTCCGGTGACCCTGGCTTGGGTCCTCGCTCATCGAGCGGATGACCGAGAGCAAATGCCTCGCAGCGGCGGCGATGTCGTTACCGTAGCTCGCATAGTCGCTGCGAAGCGGCCCGTCGGCTCGCTCTACGATCCGTTCGGCGCTTTCGATGATTCGGTCGAGCGGCGAGCGCAACGCCTCGTCGAGGGCGCGATCGAACGCCGACGTCCTTCCGGCTTCGGTTTTCAATGGGGGCGCAGTCTCGCCCTCGGCGGTTCCGCGGAAACCGGCGAAGCCTCCGTCAGAACCTGTCATGACATCGCCGCTGAGGATCACCACGCGATCGCCGTCCTTGCGGCTGCGGGCACGCTGGCCGGAAAAGCCGCGCCGTGCAGCGAGCGCACTGATTAGCGGCATCTCGCCGGATTCATCCTCTTCGAGACGGAACAAACGGGTGAGCGGGTGGCCCGCCGCCTCGTTCACGTCGACTCCGAGTTCTTCGGCCAGTTCGACGGAAATCGAGATTAGGCGCAGTTCCTCGTCAGCTGCCCATTCGCGGCGCGCGGCGGAAGCATCGACGTCACTTCCGCGGCCGAGCAAAGATGCGAGCCGGGGAGCCGCAGGAGCGCGCTCAGTCCAGCCTTCGAGGGACAATGCCACTTCATCGCCCTCGGGTGTCGCATTGACCCACATTTCGATGTCGCGTTCGAGTGAAGCGGCGATGGCTGGGCGAGCGACCGGAATCCCAAGCTTTCGCGCGAGTTCGGCGATGGCGGCGATTTGCGGCAAAGCCAGCGTATGCCCAATGTCCGAGCCCGCTTCCCGCTGGAGGGCCTCAAGCGCGGGGTCTGCGCTGACCAGCCGGCCGGCCTTGTCGACACGGCCGAATACGGGCCGCGGTTCGGATGGCGCGCTGGCCATCAGCTCTGCTCCAGCCTCGCGACGGCCGCCCGATACGCATTGTCCGCGCCAAGCCAGCTTCGCGCGTCCTCAATCGCGGTTTCGCTCATGCCGTCGAATGTGGTGATTGCGCTGCCGGGGTCGAAGACCCCAAGAAGGTCGCCGATGCCGGCGAGCAGTCGCGCCGCAAGCTCCCGGCGGACCCCCGCGATCCGAAGCAAGGTCATGACCCTTTGCTCGGACGCCGAAAGAAGCTCGTCCGTCGCGACTTCGCCGGCAAGTCCCGAGCGGCGGGCCAGCGCCTGGGCGACGAAGGTCATTTCGCCTTCCATTGCCGCTGACACGATGAGCTCGTCGCTCAAATGCCCTTCGTCCTCGAGCAAATCGACGAGCATGGCCGTCA
>JBKPKF010000004.1:0-7316 GCA_046730995.1 Pseudomonadota bacterium | reverse complement strand
GGTCGGGTGTCGGCCGTGCCCTGATATTCGACCCATTCACTGCTGCCGGCGCCGCGAGCCTTCAGCAGCCGGTGGTGGACGCGCCAGCGGCCATGCAGGAAATCGAAGTCGTGGGCACCGTCCGCTTCGGGAAGGCCGCGGATCAGGGAGCGCGATGTCGGCTTCAACCGAAGGACTTCCGGCGCCTTGGCAAATGACGAAGCAAGCGGCATTTCCGCGACCTCGATTGCCCTTTTGTGCGCCTGATGGTCGGCGACGTCCGCGAAGGCGGCGAGCCAGACCAGGACCTTCTCGCCCTCCCGCACCGGCAGGCGCGGGAAATTGTTGGCAGCACTTTCCGGAGTGAACCAGGCGAGCGGGTGGATTCCCGCTTTCTCGAGTGCGGGTTTCAAGTGACTTTCGAACGTGCGCAAGGCGCTGACAGGATCGTCCTTCAGATAATAGATGGTTGCAACGACAAGGCCACTCGGCGCGCCGGCGCCAAGCGCCGGGCGCGTCGATGGAAGCGTGAATTCGGCTGCCCGGTCGGGCGCGTGGAGCAAGAGCACATTGTCGCTGTCGACCATGGTCGCATTGGCTTCGGTCCGATGCGCCTGCCAGACCGGGCCGCCATAGAATGACGTGAGACCGGACAGCCGCGAATCCATGTCGCGGAAACCGCGCAACCAGACGAAACGGTTGGGGCGATCGAGGTCAGTGAAGGTGCCGATGACCTTCATTCCGAGCGCTTCCTGGCTTTCGACGAATTCTCGTTCGAACAAGTTCACCAGCACGTCGCGCTGGCCGTCGTGCAAGGTGTATTGGCGAAGCTCCACGATGGGGAACGAGCCCTGCAGTTCCTTAGCGCCCGCCACCTGGGGCACAGCCCCGAAGAGCGCCGCACCCGCAAGTGCGAGACGCATTCCCTCAGCGAATGCTCCATTCATCCGACCGGACCTCCCGACTCCGTGATCGATAACAAACCGGTTGTCCTGTTTTTGTCAATCCACTAATCAACGCGGACCGAAGCGGTTATGCGTGAGATCGTGGAACGAGAGGCTGCAGAGCGGCGGACATACCTCCCGCGCCGGAAGAATGACCCGGCGGGGGTTCGAGCGCGCATCCTCGATGCGGCCTACGACCTGTTCCAGTCGCGGGGATACAGCGCCACGAGCGTTCACGAGATCGCTGCGGTCGCCGGAGTAACGGGCGGAGCCCTCCACCATCATTTTGCGACGAAGAAGGCGATCGGGCTGGCTGTCATCAACGATCGAGTCGGCGCTGCGCTCGAGGAGACCTGGCTCGAGCCGGTGCGCTCGGCAGCCAATGTGCGTGACGGCATCCTTGAAGTCCTCGACTCGCTTGCGCGCGAGCTCGACGCCCAGGGATCGGTCCGCGGCTGTCCGGTGAACAACCTTACACTCGAACTGGCCTATGCCGACCCCGAGTTTCGAGCCGAACTGAAGCGGCTGTTCAATCTGTGGCGATCGGCGATTGCCGAGCGTCTTTCGGGCCCGAAGGACCGCGAGGCTTTGGCCGCACTCGTTGTCGCGGCTTATTCTGGAGCAATGGCGATGGCCAAAGTCGAGCAGCGCGGCGAGCCGCTGCGCCTCTGCGCGCGCGAGCTCAACCGCCTGCTGCCCAAAGGCTGAGCGCTCGAAATGACGCTCATGCGCATTCTCTCATTGGCTGCGGGAGCAGCGGAGCGATTGCCTCGGCGTAGAGCGCGCTGTGATCGCCGTCGAACCCGGGCGCGCCGGACTTTGTCAGGGTGATCCGGGTAGGCGGGTCGACATAGCCCACGGACTTGTCCGACGGTCCCTCGTACCAGCGGATGTTGAAAGCGCACATCCGGCCGAAGAATTGGACCTCCGCATAATGTTCGAGATTGTCGCGGATCCACCAGCCGAGCGATTGCCAGTCCCCGGTGCGGTCATAATGTTGGACATAGGCGGGCACGATGACGGTCGCGGCCGCACCGAGGTAGCCCGCCGAATCGGGAACGTCCCAGATGTGATAAGCGAAACCATCCTCGTTGGACGCACACCGCGATTCCGGAACGCTCTTATGGTGAAGCTTGTGGCACTGGCTGTTTAGAGTGGGCGAGCGATAGGCACTGCGGATCGCAAGATTGCCGAAGGCGGCGCGCAACGGCTCCAGGACCAGCCGGCAGAGTTGTTGACCCGCAGCGATCGCAAGCCCCGGATCCTCCGGAATGTTGGGAACGCCATAGAGATTGCTGACTTCGCTATAGAGCATGTCGCGCATGAAAAAATGCTCGGACAGACGGTAGCGGCCGAGCTCGGCGAGATCGTCGAGCGTATTGATACCCATGCACAGATCCTAACGTCGGGAAGGTGCAAAGCATGAGCCGCGTTCAAGCGTCGTTGCTATCAGGAAATTACGGTTCGCACCCCATTTCTCGAGGGTTCGTCGACTAGCGGTTGGCAGCGCTGTTCCTTCTGGCTTTCGTGCAAGCCTGACAGGATGCGCCAATCTAATGACAACTGAAGCCAAAGCCGGAGATTAGCTGATGCATGCAACAACGGGCGCGCTTGCGCTGACGATCGTGGCGAGCGCGATATCGGCAGCGCCGCATAGCAAGACGGAAACGGAGCTTCTGACGAAAACCCAGGCGCTGGTCGATGCCATCGCGCCGGGGAACAAAGCTCCCTGGAATGAAGCTCTCGATCAGAACTTCGTCGGGATGGATGAGAATGGCACCGTGCGGTCGAAAGAGGAATTGGTCCGCGAAATCGAACCGCTGCCGGCAGGCCTGGAAGGGCACATCAAGGTCGAGAATTTTCGAGTTCGCGAGACCGGCGACGTCGCGATCGCGGCTTACGAACTTCAGGAGTCCCTCGACTATCACGGCCAGCCCCTGCACACGCGCTTTCGATCCCTCGACACTTGGCTGCGGACGAAGCAAGGCTGGAGGCTGATCGCTCAGCATGGTTCTGCCGTCCTCAGAGATCCGCCGGCTATCAAGCTCTCACGAGACGACCTCTGTGCTTACCAGGGCACGTACCAACTGACGCCCCAGATTCAGACTGAGATAAAGTGCGTCGGCGACAGCCTTGAGGCCGAGCGATCGGGGCGGCCGAGAGTGACTTATCGTCCCGAAGTTCGCGACGTCTTCTTTATACCCGGGCAGCCTCGATCGAGGCGCATATTCCAACGTGGCCCGGACGGATCGATCGTCGCATTTGTCGATCGCCGGGAGGGAGAGGATGTTCGCTGGGTGTGGATGGCTGGACCCTAGTCTTTCGGATGGACCGGGCGTTAGCTCAGTCTGGAATCCACGCCCCGAATGAACGCGCCGACGAGCGTGTTGAAAGCGGCCGGCCGCTCGAGATTGGTGAGATGCCCGGCCCCTTCGATAATTTCGAAGCGGGCTCCAGGTAGGAGCTGCGTCAATTCCCGTGACAAGGCCGGCGGGGTCACATGATCCTGATCGCCGCAAAGTACGAGGGTTGGCACTCGGATTTCGTGAACCCGCTCGCTTTGGTCGGCGAGCCACACCGCCTCCGCTCCGGTCCGGTAGCTCGCGGGATCGATCCGGGCCATCGTCTCGACGACTTCTAACCGGACCGCGGGATGGGCAGGCTGGCCGAGAAGGACATCGACCCGGCTCTCGGCGAGGACGCGCATGTCCGCGCTTCCGGCGACGGAGCGTTCGTAGAAGGCCTGGCCCTCGGGATGGACGGCGAAAGTATCGGCAAGAATCAGCGAAACACAGCGATTTGGATCGGCGGCGTGCATTGCGATCGCGACAACGCCGCCGAGCGACAGGCCGCAGATGTGCGCCCGGCCGACTTGAAGCTCGTGCATCGCCGACAGGATCGCCGCGGCATAATCGTCGCGGGTCGCTCCTTCGGGGGCGGCGTCGCTGTCGCCGTACCCAGGATAGTCGAAGGCAATTGCGCGCCGCTCGCTTCCGAAATGCTCGAGCTGCGGCCGCCACACCGATTTGTCGGAACCGACGCCGTGAAGGAAGACGATCGGCAGCTGCTCTCCGCCCCCGGATTCCTCATAACCAATGGAATTGCCATTGTTTGTGACAACGCGAGGCATGGAACCATCTTGGCAGCGCGGCGCGCCTCGCGCTAGCGTCACGGAATGACGCGGATGACAGTCAATGGCGAGGCGATCCATTATAAGATCAACCCCGATACGCCCTTGCTGTGGGCGTTGCGCGACGCGTCCAACCTCACCGGCACCAAATATGGCTGCGACAGCCGTGACTGCGGAGCGTGCACCGTCATAGTGGACGGCCGCGCGGTGATGAGCTGCGCGGTCGCCATTCGCGACCTCGAAGGAGCGACCGTCACGACCATCGAGGGGCTGTCCGCCGACCGCTCGCATCCAGTGCAACAGGCCTGGCTCGCCGAACAGGTCACGATGTGCGGCTATTGCGAGCCGGGCTTCATCATGGCGATCGCCGCGCTGCTGCAGGCCAGCCCGTCACCGTCGAAGGAGCAAATTGCTGCTTTGCCCAACATCTGCCGGTGCGGCGCCTACCCCCGCATCCGCCAGGCGCTCGCGCGCGCCGCTGCAGCTGCGAAACCTGTACCGCAGCCGAAACGGTCATTCAGCGGCACTTCATCTGGCGAGGAGCAAAAAGCGACGTAACATTGTAACGAGTCTGTTCGGGGAACGGCCATGCGTAAATATCTTCTCGCTCTTCTTGCCGGCGTTGCGGCCCCCTCGCTCGCGGCCGCCGATCCCGGTGACAACAACCATCGATGGCAGCACGGGGATTCGGCTCAGCAAAGCAAATCCGAAGACCGAGGCGACCGATCGGCGGTTAATACCGAACGGCCGCACTTCAATCGAAGTGGCGGCAGCGAACAGTCGCAGCCCGCGATGCGCGTCGAATCGAACAATGACCGGCCGCACTTCAATCGAAGCGGCGGCGGCGAACAATCGCAGCCGGTGATGCAGGTCGAGTCGAACCACGGGGGCTCCGGTGAACGGCGTTTCCACAACGGCATCCCGAGCCGATTCAGCAGCGGCCGTGAGCAAAGCTCTATCCAGCCGACCGGCGCCGACCAGGGCGGTTCGTCGGACACCGTTCGAAACTGGCGCAGGGAAGAACGGCAGCGGATCAACAGCGGCCCGAAGATCGTCACCCCAACCGAGGTTATGGCGACGCCCATGCTGCGCCAAAACGATCGGGAGCTTCCGAGGGTCTTGCGCAGCCGCGTCCCGATGGTGAGCGACACGCCGCGCGAAGGCACCCAGCCTCGCCTGCGCACCGGCAGCCGCAGGCTCGAGACGACCAACTGGAGCACTCGTTGGCGCAGTGACCATCGGTACGACTGGCGAACTCATCGCCGGCATCACCATTCGCTGTTCCACCTCGGCATCTATTACGATCCGTTCGGCTGGAATTACCGTCCGTACCAGATCGGCTGGCGCCTTTGGCCGAGCTATTACAGCAGCCGCTACTGGATCGACGATCCATGGGAGTATCGCCTGCCCTACGCTCCACCCGGCTATCGCTGGGTCCGCTACTGGGACGACGCCCTGCTGGTCGATACCTGGACCGGCCAGGTCGTGGACGTGATCTACAACTTCTTCTGGTAGATCGTCTGATCCCGTTCATCGAAGGGGCGTTGCGCACTTGCCGCTGCGCCCCTTCTGCTTTAGTGAACTAATACACCTTCATTTCCGTTCCTGAGGATTCTCCAATGACCGTCGCTGCACGCCTGATCCTGTCCGCGTCGCTCCTCGCCTTCGCATTCCCCGCATCGGCCCAGGCGCAGGCGCCAGCGGCCCCGGCCGCCGCCCCGGAACAGAGCGCCCACGACCGCCTCTTCCAGCTGTTCAAGGACAGCGACGAGGCGAACCTCAAGCGCAATCCAATCAATGCCTTGTTCCGCGGCGACATGCGCTACGCCGACCGGCTCGGCGACAATATCACGGACGCTTATTACGCCGGCGAGCGCGCTGCGGCCGAGCATGACCTTGCCGCGCTTCACGCCATCCCCCGCGACCAACTCGATACGACCGACCAGCTCGCCTATGACGTGTTCGAGTTCACGACGAAGGATACGCTTAAGGGACTACAGCCCGACATGCTGGCGTTGACCGCGGTCCGGCCGATCAATCACTTCTTCGGAATCCACACCTTCTACCCGACCTTCGCGAGCGGGAAGGGTGCTGCGCCGTTCAAGACGCTCGAGGATTATGAGAACAACCTCAAGCGCCACAAGGACTTTGTGACCTTCCTCGACCGAGCGATTGGCCGCTTCAAGGAAGGCGAAAAATCTGGCGTGGTGGACACCAAGCTCACGGTCCGGAACATGATCGAGCAGTTGGACAACCAGCTGAAATTGAAGCCTGACGACTCGCCTTATTTCGGGCCGGTCAAGCAATTCCCGGCAGGGATCAGCGACGCCGACAAGGCGCGGCTGACGAGCGAATATCGCGCCGCGGTCACCGACGAAATCTATCCGGCGCTCACCCGCCTGCGCGACTTCTTCCAGAACGATTATCTCGCTCACGCACGCGAAGGGGTCGGGCTCAAGTACATGCCCGGCGGGGACAAGCTATACGCCTACCTAATCCAGTCGACGACCACGACGGACATGACTCCCGAGCAGATTCACCAGCTGGGCCTCAGCGAAGTCGCGCGGATCACGAAGGAGTTCGACAAGGTCCGCCGGCAGGTCGCCTTCAAGGGCACGCTCCCACAGTTTTTCGACTATATGCGCACCAGCCCGAAGTTCCAGCCGAAGACCCGCGAACAGCTCAACCAGGATTATTACAACCTGAAGAAGAAGGTTGATGCGCAGGTTCCGCGACTCTTCTCGCTCGTCCCAAAGACCCCGCTTCGGATCCAGCCGTACGAGCCGTTCCGCGAGAAATTCGAGGCGGGGGGCAGTTACGAGCCGGGGACTCCGGACGGATCGCGGCCGGGGACCTTCTTCTTCAATGCTTACGACCTGCCGTCGCGCAGCACCTGGGAAGAGACGACCCTGTTCCTCCACGAGGGCGAGCCGGGACACCACTTCCAGATCAGCATCGCGCAGGAAAATGCGGCGCTTCCCTCGTTCATGCGCTTCGGCGGGAACACGGCCTATGCCGAGGGCTGGGCGCTCTATGCCGAGACGCTCGGTTACGACATGGGCTTTTATAAAGACCCGTACGCGCGGTTCGGGACGCTCAACGACGAGATGCTTCGAGCAATGCGACTAGTGGTCGACACCGGAATCCACGCCAAGGGTTGGACCCGCGATCAGTCGATCGCATACATGCTCGGCCACTCCGGAATGTCGAAGACCGACGCGACCGCGGAGGTTGAGCGCTACATCGCGATCCCGAGCCAGGCG
>JBKPKF010000003.1:0-4108 GCA_046730995.1 Pseudomonadota bacterium | reverse complement strand
AGGAAAAGCCGCGGTCCGCCCGATCGAGCTGCATCGAGGAAACTCCGATGTCGAGCGCAATTGCGTCGACGTGCTCGATGCCACGTTCAGCCAGAACTCGGTCCATCTGGCTGAAGCGTTCGTTGATGAGTGTGAGGCGCGGATCCGGGACGAGCGATCGGCCGTCCTCGATCGCATCGGGGTCGCGATCGAAGGCTATCACTCGTCCCGCCCCCGCCCCGAGCAGGGCGCGCGTATAGCCGCCTGCTCCAAAGGTGCCGTCGACCGCAGTCTCGCCTTCCTGGACCGCGAGCGCGGCGATCACTTCGTTGACCAGCACCGGCACATGTGGGGCCTGGTTGGTACCGGCGCTGGTCATGATGCCCGCCTCTCTTCAAGCCTGAAGCGGGCGATGTCCTTGAGGTCCTCGGGGATGCGCGGATCCTTGAGGAGAAGGTCGGGATTCCAGATCTGGAAGGTTTCGCCGGTTCCGAGGAACAGGGCGAGATCTCCGATCTCTCCCTTACGGCGCATCATCGGTGGGAAAAGAATGCGGCCTGAGCTGTCGTATGGAACTTCCTCGGTGGCGGCGAAGGCCATCAGGTTGCGCTGCTGATATTCGAGCTGCGCTTCCGGGTTGGTCTCTTCCTTCTCGAGCAGGCGCTCAAGCTTGGTATGCTTGAGCGCAGCGTAGGCGGGGTCGTAGGCGCTGAGGCAGGGGAAGGCCTCGTGCTTGGCAAGGACGATGGTTCGGGCGTCGCCGCGGCGCTCGATGACGCCGCGAAGAAATGCAGGAATGGACACGCGGCCCTTCGCATCGACCGCGTTCAAAGCGCTGCCCTGAAACAGATGCTCTAGCGCCACTACCACTCCCCTTCGCAGCGCGAGCGGCGTGGTTCGCGAAAACACGTCGTCACGCGCCTCCACGTCAGCGTCGAATCAACGGGTTAGCCCCCCGCGCTACAGCCGATGTTGGTAACTCAACTGCTCGCGGGATACAATGGGATTTAATGGGTTATGATGGGAATTAATGGGAAAGCCCGGATTTCCTAGGGTTTCTCTGGAGCTTTCGTTTGAACCGTTCCCGTCCTGTTCCGTCGCCTGGAGGTTGTGGATAAGTCTGTGACTCCCGACTCGGGCCGAATCAGGGCCGTTCGAGTTCGGCCAGCGCGGCGACGAGCCCATCGAGGTTGTGCTCGCCCCGCTTACCGAGGCGTTCGACGTCCAGAAAATCCGCGTCGGCGACGACAATCGCTCGGCCTTTGCCAATCCGGCAGCGCGCGACCGCTGCGTCCCCAGAGATGTCACAACCGGCGCCGGTGAACCTCCCAGGCGATACTGTTTGGATATCGTAGCCGCCGAGCTTTCGAACAGCTGGCCCGCGCTCGTCCGGAGCGTCGAGCCTTAGCCCCCAATGGGCAAGCAGGCCGGTATCCGGGAACATCGGCGGCGGCCGAAGTGGGTCGCCAAGCGGGCGCTCGCTGGGCCACTCCAGCAACGGATCGGCGAGCAAAAGCACGCGTCCGCCACGCCGCACCCAATCATCGAGCGCCACAAGATCCTCGGGGAGCTGGGCTGCCGGATGGGCCAAAAGCAGCAGCCGGCCCCTGGTCAGATCCGCCGTACCGGTGACGCTGATCGGCATGACGCGATATCGGGACTGGAGCGCCGCGAGCGCGGGAGAACCGCCACCCTGGAGCGAGAATTGCTCGCTGAAAATCACCGGAAGGCTAGTCAAGAGGAGCAAGTTCGGCCGATCGGCCGGGACCCTCGGCTGCAAGCCGCGATGGTCGCGCCCGAGCACCGCAACCGCGATCACGGCCCCCACCAGCAACGCCAAAATGATCGCCAGGGCGCGGACCCGCGCCCGGATCATTGCTTGTTGCTGCTATTGTTGGCGGTGTTCGAGCTGTCGCCCCCGGGGGTCACACCCAATTCGGCAAGCGGCTCGCTTGCCTCGTTCATGCTCGCCTTAGCGCTATTCACATTGTTGTCCTGGCTCGAGCGAATGACGATCGAGCCGAGCAGGACGATGAGAAACGCGAAGGCGAGCCCGGTCAGCCCGATGCGGATACGCTGCGCGCTGCTGCCGGCCTGATAGGGCATCAGATCGACGAAGCTATGTCCCACTTCGATAATATGCAAGAAGCAGTACTTGACGGCTGATGCCGTGCTCGCCGAAGGGGGCGGCCATCATGACTCGCACAATCACCATGCTCACTCTTGCTGCCGCCGCGGCGCTAGCCGGCTGCAACAAGGAAGATCACACGATCGTTGCCGGCGGAGAGCCGGCGGACGAACCGACCAATGCAGCGGCTAACGCCGGAGTCCAGCTTCCGCCGTCGATCGTCAGCAGCAAGATCTATCGCTGCGGCGACAACAAGCTCGTCTACGTCGACTGGATGTCCGACGGCAGCGCCCACGTGAAGAAGTCGAAGGACGAAGCGGGCGTCGCAATCGCCGCCAATTCGCCGGAGCTGAAGGGCAACGCCCAGGCGGCCTCGGTCTCGCTCAACGGCCAGACCTGCAAGGCCTAAGCCGGCGCTATCTTGACTCCGCATGCGCGGCCTTCGAACAAGGTCGTGGAGGGGAGCTCATGCAAGTTTCGAGGCGGGCATTCACAGCGGGCGCGCTGAGCGCCGCGGTTTTCGAGCGCCTTGCCTCGCCCGCTCTCGCCCAAGGCAGGCCGCCACCGCTCGACGCCGCCATCGCAGCGATCCGGGCACACGGCGAAGAACATCTCCGCCATTTCGGGCTTCCCGGACTGACGCTCGGCCTCACCACAACCACGGGTCTTTCGACGGTGCTCAATTTCGGCTTCGCCAATCGCGACAGCCGCTCGTCGATCACGCCCGAAACCCTGTTCCAGATCGGCTCGATCAGTAAGTCGATGACGTCAGCCGTGATTCACCAGCTCGCGGCGGAAGGGCGGCTGAAGCTCAGCGATCGGGTCAGCGCGCTCCTCCCGGTCGTCCATCTGCCGAGCGGCAACACGATTACTGTCCAACATCTGCTCGACCATAGCGCCGGCCTTCCCGATGACGCGCCGCTGTTCGGCGAGGGAGGGCTTTGGACCAGCTACGCGCCCGGCCAGCACTGGCATTATTCGAACACCGGCTATGACATGCTCGGCAAGATCGCCGAACATGCCGGCGGCAAGCCGCTAGCCCGGCTAATCGCGGAACGAATCTTCGCTCCGCTCGGGATGCACCGCAGCAAAGGCGCGATCATTGGTGCGGACCGCCTGCTTTACGCCCAGGGATATGAACCCGCGGACCTGACCATCCCCTTCGCGATCGGAGCGCCGCTCGCGCCGGCGGCCTGGGTCGATGTGACCTTTGGCGCGGGCAGCGTCGCCTCAACGGCCGACGACATGCTGAAATGGTTGCGCACCATGGCCGACGCTGCCCAGGGCCGCGGCGGATTGGGCCTCAACCCCGCCCAGGGCAAGGCTTTTACGTCGCATTTCGTGGCCAGCGATACGCCCGGAATGAGCTATGGCAACGGGCTGATGCACGTCGGCGGCGGCGCGGGGCGTTCCTACCTGCACCACACCGGCGGGATGGTGAGCTTCTCCTCGTCGTTTCATGTCGATCTCGAGAGCGGCATCGGCGCGTTCGCGAGCTCGAACTTCAGCGCCTTCGCGGAGTATCGGCCGCGGGTGCTTACGCGTTTCGCCGTGGACGCGCTCGGCGAAGCTCTTGCGGGACGCCCGGTGCCGCAAGCGCCCGCGCTTGACGTTCCTTTGGCCAACGCAGGCCAACTCGTCGGGCGCTATTCGGGGCCGGCCGGCACGTTCGAGGTGCGCCCCGGTAACCCGCTCACCATAGTTGCCGCGAGCGGCGAATCTGCGCTGCGGGCTTGGGGCGACGACATGTTCCGAACGACCCATCCCCGATTTCGCCAGTTCTCCCTGAAATTCGAGCGCACCAAGGCTGCGATCACGGGGGCCAGCTGGGGTTCGGAAAGTTACGTCCGTGAAGGTTCGGGAGCCGCCTTGCCCAAATCCGATCCGAGCCTTCAGCGCTTCACCGGCAGATACATCAACGACAGCCCGTGGTGGGGTTCGGCGAGAGTCGTCGAACGCGGCGGAAAATTGTGGCTGGGCACCGAAACGCCGCTCAATCGC
>JBKPKF010000002.1:0-5149 GCA_046730995.1 Pseudomonadota bacterium | reverse complement strand
CACAATGTAGATGAGTGCCAGGGTGGCGAGGGTATCAACGGCCATGACGGGCATGATTGTCAGTCCAGTCCAACTGGCTAAGCGATTGAGGTCGATCGAGATCAGCGCAACGGCATGAAGTGCCAAGACGACGACTGCTGTAAGCCAGAACCAAGGCTTTTTTCGAAGCGGCCAGCTCGTTCCCAAGCACGAAGCGAGGACGCTCGCAGTAAGCCCAAGGGCGACGCCAGACCCCTGCTCCCCGGCATACCGCAGCGCAAGATATAAGATTGCGCCTACGGCAATGCAGCCGGCGACCTCGAGATTTGAAATGACTCGGAAGGGTGAGCTTGGTTCGGTCATTTTCGGACCGCAATATGTCCGACATTGGCGAAGGAGCCAATGTCCGCTTTCCACCCAAACCCGCCTCGTGCGCTAACGACCCATTGCGGACATTAGGCTGGCAACGCAAAATGTCCCTGAACGGGGGGCAGTTGTTTTGAGAGTAGCAAAGGGTCGCCGACATAGAGCGTCGCGCAGTGCGGTGTTGTTGTTTCTGCTAGTCGCTGGCTGCGGTTCGGGCGAAGCGGAACAGGTGTTCCCAGACTCAGCAATTACTTACCCATACTCGAAACGGGATCCGAACGTCCGGCCAATGGTCGACCTGCCGACCTTTCAATTCGACTACGGGCTAGTCGACAAAGTGTCTGGCCTGGAACTCTATCCCACCATCTATCACGCGCCCACCGGTGACCATGGGTGGCGGGTCACGTCCAAAGACGGCCGGCAGATCCGTTTTACAACCAAGACTTATCCCAACCCTGGTCACGGGATCTTCGAACCTTCCAAGATCGTAGAGATCATCCTCGCTCATCCCGACAGCTATTTCCCGCATGAGCAAGCGATCTATCCCGACCAATTCGCGTTCGACCGCATTGCAGCGATGCTCAATGTACATCGGCTCGCGGGGAATCGAGGCGACGCTCTCATCGTGGACAATCGGGCGGCATACCGGGAGCAGAACCTTATAGCGGCGCGGGAGCGTCCGCACGACCGATTCCAGCCTGCCAATTTCTATCCTGACCCGACGAAGATCCGCGGTGCCGCAGATCCGCAATCGAAGGTTTACTACCCTGGGATCGACTCCGCGAGATATGACAAAGGTGATCGGTCAGTCGTAGCGCCCGGCGGCGGACGTCTGACAGACTGCTGGGTCGGCGGGGACAAGGATCAGGAGAGCGCGGGTGCAAAATGGATTTCCTCTGACGGCAAGACCTACTCGTTGTCGCTCATCCCATTTCGCGCTTACCGGCCAGGTTACGGGCCCACCCGAGCATTTGAGATTACCAACCTCTTCCAGTCGGAACAGACTGAGGTCACTCTGGTGCAACGCCGCTTTGGAGAGTCGACGGTTCCGGGCAAGCTTCTTGCTTATGCGCTCAACGCGTGCGAGCCTCTGTCACCCAAAGACGTCGGGCACTTCGTGATCATCGATAATCGGCACCGTTCGCCGAACCAAGGAAGCCTCTACGATCCTCAGCGCATCCGCGAGAACTGAGTGCTTCCCCGGGGTGTCCGTTTCGCCTACTCGGATTCAGTCCAGACGAATGCAGGCGTGTGAGTGAATGTCTTCGCCGCCGTACTTTCGCATAATGCTGGTCGCGAGCGGCTCGTCGGCCTGATCCCAGGCTCGAACCCACAGGAGAAGGCCGCCTCTTTCGATCTGGCTTTGCAGATATTCCGCATGGTGTCGCCCGACGAGCCGCGCGAGCACTGAGCCGAGCAGCGCGCCTGCACCGCCGGCAACCATCGCCGCCATCAGCGTCGCGGCAAGTGCTCCACCCGCAATGACGACGGCTCCGACTGCGGCCGTGGCACCAACGTAGGTCAAGCCGCCAATCAGAGCGCCCTGCGCATCGCCTATGGCAGCAGTGGAAACGTAGGCCGATCGCGGCACCGTCAGATCGTCCGCTAGTTCAAGGACGCTTCCAAAGTGATGTTTGAGTTTGCCTTCGATCGAACCGTCGCTGGCGAGGAGACTGAGCTGGGCACGGTCGAAACCGGAGCTCAACAACGCCTCGATCGCAGCCTCGAGATCCTCGGACGTCTTGAACACTCCAACGACCTCACAGAGGCCTTTTGGATCAAACAGCATGATGCTCTCGCTGGTGGAGTCCGGCCCCGTGGTGATCCTCCGCCCGCCCTTCCGCGAAGGCTTCCATTTCCGTGACGGCGAGAATCGAATGGGCGAAGGCGGCGCCAGCTCTCATTTCTGCCGCCACCCAAATTGCCTCCATCAACTCGGCGTCAGTGGCTCCGTCGTTCAGCGCCGCATGTGTGTGACCTTTGATGCAGTAGGGACACTGCGTGACATGAGCGGCGGCTACGGCGATCAGGTGTTTGGTTTTTGTCGACAGAGCACCTTCCGCGAATACGACCGCACCAAAGTCGTGAAACGCCGCTGCGCTAGCTGGCGCGAGGGCACGCCGCATTCGAGCGAGATCGCGCGTGACTGGTTGATAAGTCTCATTGGGCATAGCCGTCTTCTCCTTCGGCCTTCGTTCCGCCCAGGAGGACGTTCCTCAGCACGATGGCATGCGTGTGTCTCTCGTCCTTCGCCGCATAGAGAAGCGTGATCGGTCCCGACCGCGCCTGGCGTCGCAGTTGGCCCAGAGCATCAGCATGCTTGGCGAGCTCGGCGCGGTAACGGCGACTGAACTCCGCCCAACGTTCCGGGTCATGGCCGAACCAGGCTCTGAGCCTGCCGCTTGGCGTGACTTCGCGATTCCATTCGTCGATCTCGGCCTCGGCCTTGGTAATCCCGCGCGGCCAAAGCCGATCGATGAGGATTCGCGTTCCGTCTTTCTTGGAGGCAGGCTCATAGATCCGCTTCAGCCTGATGTTTTGCGATAGAAGAGCGTGGCGCATGATTCAGGTGACTTCTTCAAATTCGCGAGCGGTTGGGCAGCGCCCAGGACGCGCAGCGCTGCGCTCGAACTCGACCTCGGCGCGCAGCCCTTCGAGGTCGCGATGGATCACCGCGACCGCGAGCTTGCGGCCGTCGCGCAAGTAAGTGACCGAACAATCGCGGGCTTCGATCGACCCGTCGATCCTGACGTCATCCCACTCCTCCGCGTGGCCGACGTACGCGATTCCGAGGTCGTGCTGCTCAGTCCAGAAGAAGGGCACGGCGTCGAATGGCTCTCGCCGGCCGAGCATGTTGCGCGCCGCCGTCTGCCCTTGCCGCTCGGCCACAACAAAATGCTCGACGCGAATTTGCTCGCCGCTGTGCCGGTCCGGCCAGCGCGCAATATCTCCGGCGGCGAAGACATCTGGCGCACTGGTTTCGAGAAACTCGTCGACCAAAACACCTCGGTCGAGCACTAAGCCACCCTGCTCCGCCAGAGATGTGACCGGCCGAACTCCGATACCGACCACAACCAAATCGGCGGCGATCCGGGTGCCATCGCTAAGGGTGACCGTTTCCTCGTCGATCATCGCGGCGGCGCGACCGAGATGGAACGTCACGCCGTGCTGTTCGTGGACGGAGCGGATGAACGACCCAAGCTCCGTGCCCAGGATCCGCGCCATAGGTACCGCCCCCGGACCTACGACATGCACCTCGAGGTCACAGGCGCGCAGCGACGACGCGACTTCCAGCCCGATGAAACTGGCGCCGATGATCACCGCTGACCGCGCAGCTTTAGCTCTTTCGACCAGCGCGCGGCTGTCCTTGAGCGTACGTAGGTAGTGGACATGCGGGCGATCGGCTCCGGGAATGTTCAGCCGGACGGGCTCGGCCCCGGTGGCGAGAAGCAATGCTCCGTAGTTTTGATGGCTGCCGTCGGCGAGCTGGACTTCATGCAGCTCGGTATCGATCCGTGTCGCGCGGGCGTTCAGTCGAACGTCAATTCCATGGCTTTGGTAGAAATCCGCGGACCGCAGTACCGTCCATTCCTCGGGGGCCTTTCCGGCAAGGTAGTCCTTCGAGAGATTCGGCCGGTCGCATGGAAGCGCCGAGTCCGCGCTGAGCATCGTGATCGGACCGGCGTAGCCTTCGCGGCGAAGTGTCTCTGCCGCCGCGTTGCCGGCCGCCCCGCCGCCGACAATCACGATCGACGGAGGCAAGGCGTTTGATTGAAGTTCTGCCGGCGCCTGGCGAGCGAGTCTTTCCCTCACAAAGGCAACGCCGTCGCGCACCTCGACGCGCCAGCGTGGCAGCGGATTCAGCGCCGGAGCGCGAAGCGGTTCGCCAGTGTGCAGGTCGAAGCACGCGTGGTGCCAAGGGCAACGGATTGTTCCGTTTCCGACTAACCCCTTCGCGAGCGGGCCACCGTAGTGGGTGCAGGTCGCACCAATCGCGACCAGCTCGCTGCCGGATCGAACGAGCAGCACCGCCTCGTTCCCGACATGGCCAGTGAGCATCCCATCGTCCGAGAGTGTTTCGATCTCCACCCCAGCGGTGAAGTCGGGTCCTTCGAGCTGCACATTGTCACTGCCCATGTGAATCTCCGTGCGGGCTACCCGCGTGTTATCTTCGTTGTCTTGGCCATTCTCTCCGTTCCCGGCGGTCCCGACCCGGCTAATGCACCTGGCTGCCCGACGACGATTGCCAAGCGAGCATTCGCCAGCCGCCGCGGTCCTTCCGCCAGACCGCCAGGCAGCGAAAACGCAGGACCTGCTGCTCGCCGTCGAGCCGCGAATGTCCGAGCATCACGCCGGCGAAAATGATCAGGTTGTCGAGGACTCTGACTTCAGTTTCTCGCACGTCGAAATCGTCGTCGTATGCGAGACCGTTCGTTCGGATTTTCCGAAGGTAGCTGGGTTTGTCGTGGATGCCACCAGCACTGTTCACATAGATGAGGTTGTCATCGAGCAAGGGTTCAAGGCCATCTGGGTCGTTTGCCCGCGTCATTTCGATGCGGCGGCGTTCGAGTGCGCGAACCGCGTCGAGCTCAGTCACATCCGTCGCCAACATCGAATTTACTCCTCTGCGTCAGATCGGTAAGGGCCGGCTGCATCGGGTGGGAGACGATGGCTCCGCCTTCGTTCGCCCATTGGTCGAGCTCCCGCCAAGCGTCAGCGACCGGTGGCGGGTCATCGTGAGCGACCGGTGGCGGGTCATCGTGAACCGGGAAGAACAGGTCGAATGACGTGCCCTCGCCGACAG
>JBKPKF010000001.1:0-1228 GCA_046730995.1 Pseudomonadota bacterium | reverse complement strand
CCCCTAACCCCTCGCGCATGCCGCAGGGGAACCCATGCTCCACAGGCGGCCAATAGCGCACCAGCCTTCCGGTGCTCGGCAGGAAGCTGCGATACGGGTCTTCGGCATAGACACGCGTTTCGACCGACCAGCCGTCGATGCCGATATCGTCCTGCGTGAACGCCAGCTTCTCGCCCGCCGCGACGCGGATCATCTGCTCGACGAGGTCGAGGCCGGTGATCTCCTCGGTCACCGGATGCTCGACCTGGAGCCGGGTGTTCATCTCGAGGAAGTAGAAGCTCTTGCCCGACGGGTCGGCGCCGTTGACGATCAGCTCGACCGTGCCGGCCGAATAATATCCGACCGCCCGCGCCAGAGCGACGGCCTGCGCGCCCATCGCCTTGCGCATCTCAGGCGAGACGAAGGGCGACGGAGCCTCCTCGACCACCTTCTGGTTGCGGCGCTGGATCGAGCATTCGCGCTCGTTCAGATAGAGGATGTTGCCGTGCTGGTCGCCGAGCACCTGGATCTCGATGTGGCGCGGCGCCTCAATGAACTTCTCGATGAAGACGCGGTCGTCGCCGAAGCTGTTCAGCCCCTCGCGCTTCACGCTCTCGAAGTCCTCGCGCACGTCCTTCTCGTTCCAGGCGAGCCGCATGCCCTTGCCGCCGCCGCCCGCCGAGGCCTTCATCATCACCGGGAAGCCAATGTCCTTGGCGATCTTCAGCGCTTCGGCTGTCGTCGCGATGTCCTCGAGATGGCCGGGCACGACGTTGACGCCCGCCTTGGCGGCGAGCTTCTTGGACTCGATCTTGTCGCCCATCGCGCGGATGGCTTTGGGCGGCGGGCCGATGAAGGTGATACCGGCCTTCGCCAGCGCCTTGGCGAAACTCTCGCGCTCGGAGAGGAAGCCGTAGCCCGGGTGGACTGCCTCGGCGCCGGTCGCCTTGCAGGCGTCGATGATCAGCTCGGCCTTGAGGTAGGATTCAGACGCGGGCGGCGGTCCAAGCCGAACCGCCTCGTCGACCATCTTAACATGCGGCGCGCGCGCATCGGCGTCCGAATAAACCGCGACCGTCTTGATCCCCATGCGCCGCGCCGTGCGAATTACCCGGCACGCAATCTCCCCGCGATTGGCGATCAGGATTTTCTTGAACATTCGGCTCATCTCGGTTTCTTCGCGAGGTAGACGCCGATCGCCATGACGAGCAAGCCGATGGCCCGCTTCGCCGTCAGCGTGGTCTTCAGC